>NZ_JBQEAU010000072.1:0-23145 GCF_052108595.1 Advenella sp. | reverse complement strand
GCCCTGGCGGAAACGGTGCGACAATGGCTCCCAGCGCGGCAGCCGCCAGATCAATGGCGCAACACACCCAATGATTGCTCAGTTGATAGGCCACAACGTCGCCAGGCATGACGCCGGCGCCGCGCAACCCTGTAGCCAGGCGCAATGCATGCTCGTACAACTGACCATAACTGACGGTGCTCTCCTCGGACAAGACGGCCGGCTTATCGGGGGCGTTCTGTGCTTTTTCCCGAAACAGCTCAAATACCGGTTTGTCCGGATAAAGGGACTCTTGCGCCCAGCGCCGACGCAGTGAATGGGGAACAAGATCGATGATACCGGCTGAATTCATGAAAAGCTCCAAGGACAATTTACGGAAGAATAGGACTTATGGTTAAGATGTCTGGCCAGTTGACCATGGGTAGCCATATCGGCCAGATTGCTCACAACGGGGCTGCATGGGATACCCTCAAGCCGCAGCCGCGAGACCCAGATATCACTGGGATCGCTGGCCAGACTGATTTGCTGCGCCTGAGTGGCCTGCCCTGAACACGTCATGCCAAGAATCCTGTCCAGCGCCTGTCTATGCCCCTCGGTTGTGCATTCAATCGCCAGCATGCCGTCCCGCGTTGGCAACACTTTGGAAAACCCGCCCTTTGCCTGACTCAGCGATGCCGATTGCATCAGCAAGTCTGCCGCGCCCAGCAAGGAACTTTCCACGCTGCAGCCCAGGCCCGTACTGGCGCGTCTCAGTAATGCGGCTGTCGTGCCCAGAGAGGCGACTACCCCGCCCAGCACGTCGAGCACGGTAAAGAGCGATCCGCCCCGAATACCATTGCTTGCAGCAATTGCCGAAGCCACCCCCGACCATGCCTGGACCGTGAAATCAGTGCCCGGCGCTGCGATATTGGCATCGCCCCAGCCACCCGCATAGGAGTAAACCAAATCAGGTCTGATCGCATGCATATTTTGGGCATCCAGTCGCAACTGGGCCGCTTTGCCGGGCGCCCAGTTGTGCAGAAACACGTCCGACTCACGGACATATTCATAAACTTGCCGGCGGCCGGCTTCGCTTTTGATATCCACTTGCCGCACCTGTTTCAAATGGTTCAGGGCGTCGAACCGGACCGAGCAGCCATTGGCTACCGGCGGCATCGCCCGCAAGGGATCCCCGCCTGGCGGTTCCAGACGAATCACTTCGGCGCCAAGCATGGCCAGCATATGCCCAGCCAGAGGCCCCTGGATACGTCGGCACGATTCGATCACCCGAATTCCCTGCAAGGGCAACTCATTGGGCCGCACCCCATGCCGCAGATATGGCAAACCACTATCGCACGATATTTTCCAGGGCGATACCGCATCACGCGCGTAGTCGGGGTCTTTGCGTCTTTGGTCAAGTGTGCGAACCGGAACCAGGGCAAGCCCCGCCTTGCCGGCAGCCTCGCTGATACGGCTATAAGGCACTTCGGACAACAGTTGCAGACACACGCCAGGAATGGGGGCAATCGCCTTGGCATAGCGCAGCAAAAATGCGGTCCAGGCGCGCCCTGCCGTTTCGGGATCCAGTCCCAGTATTTCCCAGAAGCGTCGCCACGGCGCACTGTCCAATGTCTCGATTTCAAAGACAACGCCATCGGCAGACGTAAAAGGTGGACGCAATACCGGGTCGGTGCTGCCCGGCGCAATCTGTTCCGGATCTTCCTGGGCGCTAGCACCGGCCAGGTACTGGCTGACACTGAGCAGGCCGCAAGCGAGCGCAGAGACCTCGACTTTTTCGAATGCACCTCCATTCATTTGCCCGAGCAAACCTGCCAGACCGCTTTGCAGGGTCACGGCGCCCGTCAGCACAGACAGATAAGGCAAGCCCAGCGGCTGCGGGCCTCCGCTTGCCCTGCCATGGACAGACATGAGACCACAAACTGCCTGCAGGGTAGATTCGGTGATATGTGGGCTGCCCGAGCCAATATCGTCTCCCAGGCCGACATGTACCGCACCTGCCTTGGGATGGTGCAGACTACACAACGCATCTGCCGGATTATCGACGAGGTTGGCCTCTTGCATGCCAAGCAATGCCGCTTGCCGGGACACGCTGGCCCCCAGTTCCGTCCAATCCTGCGGGACCGTCCCCGGCCGCCAGTTGACGCCCAGGTTTTCTAAAATTGTTTCTGCCATGATGGTTGTTGCTATCTACAAAAAATAGGTTTCAATGAATGGATGCGACACGCGGAACAAGCCCGGTTCAGCCACCGGCCACGGCGGGCAATACGGTCAGGCTGTCGCCCGGCTTTGTCTTCGTGTCCAGCCCCTCGCAAAAACGGATGTCATTGTCATTCACATAAATATTCACGAAGCGATGAACCTGACCATCCTTGACCAGCCGCTCGCCAACACCTGGAAATTGCGTATCCAGGTGCTTGATGATGTCCGCGACCGTCTCGCCCTGAGCCTGGACTTTTTTCTCTCCGTTGGTCAATGGGCGCAAAATGGTGGGAACGGCAATAGATATCGACATAGTGATTCCTTGTTCAAGTTAATGAGTTAATGAGTAAGTGTCTGAGCGCAAGCGGGAAGGCGCGTTGCGCTCATGCCACGGCCTGTGCCTGTGTCGCGGCAACAAGGTGGATCGATTCTTCAAATACGCTGCCGGCGATGATGCGGAAACTTCGAAACGGCACCGTGCTTGCGTGCCAGGTCGAAACGATCAGATAATGCATATCGGGGTCGTTGGCAAATTCGATATCTTCACGACTGGGCGTGGCGTGGGTTGCCGTATGAGAATGATAGATACCGATACATTGTTCGCCACGCTCGTCAAGATCGCGCAGAACCCGCAGCTGCTCCGTCGAATCGAAGGAAAAGTACACTTCCGATGCCGCCACATTGCGCATCGGAATGCACCTGGCAACGTGGCTGCGGCCAGCCGGCGCCACCAGCATGCCGCAACATTCGACAGGATGCGCCTGCTGCGCCTGCTTCATGATTTGGGCGTAAACCGCCTTGTTCATAATAAGGGCCATGGTGTTTTCAATACCTGTCTTCGATTCAATACGTTGGCAGCGATGGGTCAATATCCCGCACCCATGCCAGTACGCCGCCTTCCAGATTCCGGACATTGCGGCGATCGATCTTCAACAGCTCTTCCAGCACCGCCTGGGAACGGGCGCCCGAGCGGCAGGAAATGACCAGCGGCTGCTCTTGCCCGTAGCGCTCGACAATTTCCTGCGCCACGGTCGGCGACTTGCTCAGCGGCACAGCATCGGGAATACTGACAATGTCCCGTTCATGCGGTTCGCGCACGTCAATCAGAATTGGCGCCTTGCCCGCATCGCGCAGTGCCTTCAATTCCTTGACCGTCATCTGGTCAGTGGTTCGTTCGGGTGTCGCGGTTTGGGTCAGGCCGCAAAAAAATTCATAATCGGCCAGCTCAGTAATGGGCTTGCGCTCGGGCAGGCGTCGGATCGGCAGTTCACGGTAAGTCATTGCAAGTGCATCGTAGGCCAGCAAACGCCCCAGCAGCGGATCGCCGATGCCCGTAATTAGTTTTACGGCTTCAGTGCTCATAATGGAAGCAATGGCGGCGCACAAAATCCCCAGCACACCGCCCTCTGCGCATGATGGGGCCAGCTCGGGCGGCGGTGGCTCGGGGTACAAATCGCGATAGTTCAGGCCCGCATCGCCTGGCGCGTTCTCCCAGAAAACCGAAGCCTGTCCTTCAAAGCGGAAAATGGACCCCCAAACATAAGGCCGGTCGGCCAGAATGCATGCATCATTGACCAGGTAGCGTGTGGCAAAATTATCGGTGCCATCGAGAATCAGGTCGTACCTGGAAAAAAGGGCTACGGCCATGTCGGGCTCCAGCCTATCGGTATAGGTTTCCACATGCACCAGGGGATTTAGCCGGGCAATGGCCTGTCGCGCGCTCTCTACCTTGAGCTCTCCCACCGTGTCGACAGAATGAATCACCTGGCGCTGCAGGTTGGACACATCAACTCGGTCAAAATCAATAATACCGATAGTGCCTACACCGGCGGCGGCAAGATACAGTAGCGTGGGCGCGCCCAATCCACCAGCGCCAATCACCAGCACCCGGGCGTTTTTCAGCCGGCGCTGACCCGTCATGCCCACATCCGGAATCAGAAGATGACGACTATAGCGACCGATTTCCTCTCGACTCAACGGCTCGCCGGGCTCAACAATGGCCGGTATGTTCATATCGCGTTCCTTTTATTTAAATACGAATAATTATTATTCTCACCTTTTGCAGACGGCAAAACAAGGCCCTAATACCGCCCATTCATTTGCATAAAGGAGAAAAATCTATTCATTTGTAAGATCGGCGCTCAATGTTGAACTGTGGACATATCCGCACACACCGCAGCAAACGCGCAAACAAAGCGATCTGCTTCCTCCATGGTCAATATCAGCGGAGGCTGTATGCGCATGACCCTATTATTATTTGCCGTCACGAAGGTGAGCACACCGTGCTCTTGCGACAGGCGTGTCATGAAACGCAAGACAAACAGATCTTCCATACTGCCTTCCAGCTCTTTCATTGCCTGGCTCAGATGCATGTGCAGGCTATCGGACATCATCCGATACGTCATGAATGCCTGTGCCGGGATCCGGGCAGCCATCTCCCGCAGCAAGGCGCGAGCGCCGCCAGTCATGTCATAAGAGAACTCAATGGCAATCATCATGCCCCGGCCGCGAACCTGTCGGATGAACCCGTATTGATCGGCGATATCCTGCAATTGTTGTTGCAGATAAGGACCAACGTGAGCAGCGTTCTGTGTCAGCTGTTCCTGTTCCAGCACATCCAGTGCCGCCATCGCACTGGCAGCGGCAAAATTGCCGCCCCCGAAAGTAGAGGTATGCAAGGCAAACGTATCCATCGTGCCATAGGCCTTGCGCCAGACATCGCCTGTGGCCAGCGTCGCCCCTATCGGTACGGCGCCCCCCGAAAGCGATTTGGATAACGCCATGATGTCCGGCGCCACCCCTTCCCAATCGCAGGCGAACAACTTGCCGGTACGGCCCAGACCGGTCTGTATTTCGTCCAGCACCCAGAGGCAATCGTATTGGTCGCAAGCGGCCCTGACCTGCGCAAGATAGCCGTCCGGCGGAATAATGACGCCGCCCTCGCCCTGTATCGGCTCCATGACAAAAGCGGCAACATCGCCTTGCGCCAGCCTGGCGCGCAGCGCCTGGGCATCACCGAAAGGCAGTTGCTCGCAATGGGTCAGTAGCGGTTCAAACGGCTTACGATGTTTGCTTCGCCCGGTAATCGATAGTGCGCCCAGGGTCTTGCCGTGGTAGCCATTGCCGCAATAAAGAATCACCTTGCGATCGCTGGCGGCCAGTGCCATTTTCATTGCCGCTTCCACGGCTTCGGTCCCGGAATTGCTGAAAAAAACATGCTGCATCTTGCCGGGCGCCATTTGTGTCAGGCGCCGGGCCAACTGGCTGGTGTGCAGGGGCGCGGACACATACTGAACAAACGTCGGATACTGCTGTTGCAGGTATTCGGTCAGGGCCGCACTCACTTTGGGATGATTGTGCCCGGTATTGAGGCAACCGTAGCCGGCCACAAAATCCAGATAGCGACGACCGTCCAGGTCTGTCAGCCAGCACCCCTCTCCCTTAACGAAAACGCGCTCCACATGATTGAATTGGTAAAACTCGCGCAGCACCGGATTGATGTGTTTGCCGAAATCGTCCAATACCTGTTGGCGCAGAACATGCGCTGGCAAAGGGTGATCAGGCTGGCCGATTTCGGGATTGTGATGATATTGGCGCAAACCGTCAAAGCGCGCCCCGGCCACCGGTTCCGAATCGCTTGCCATGGGGTTGGGAACAAAACCGTGTCGCTTTGCCACCTCGCCAATTTCTAGCACCCGCTCAACGGGCAATTCCCGTCCGATGGAAAATGGCTGCGCCCTGCCCTCCAGGGCCAGAATGATGGTTTCTGCCATGCAGCCGTTTAAATTTCGCATGGGGTCTAGGCCCAGCGCCATGGCTCCGAAACTGACGTCGGAGGTGGCCGAAACCAGGCCGCCATCAATGACCAGAATATCGTTCCGCTGCCCAGCCCCGGGCAAGACATCCTTGGGCAGGGCGGTATCCACGACCACTGACCCCGGCTGCAATCGGGCCGGATCAATAACCCCGCCACTTGATGTGGCGGTCACGAAAAATCGGGCAATGCCGTAGCATGCGTCCATCCGGGAATGGTACTGGACCTGATCCGGACTCTGCAGCGGCAGGTCGCTGGGCAGGTTCGACGTTGGACCGCGATGCACCAGGTGTAATCGACACCCATGGGCCAGCAATAAGCGCGCCACCGCCTGAGCAATCGATCCCGGATAGCCGGCCACGACCACTTGTGCACTTTCTGCAGATACGCCCAGCCGCTCCATACAATCAACAACATTGCGGTACGCGGCAAAGGCGGTCAAGGAATTTCCGGTAGTCACCGGTACAAGCGCGCGCTCGAGCGTCTGTAGACCACGGTTGCCGACAATGGCCGTGAACCCGCCCAGGCCGACCAGTTCAGCGCCACCGTGGTGCAAGGCATTGACCCCGTCCAACACACGCTCTGCGATCCTGCGTGGCTGGGCCATCATTTGCTCTGCCGTCAGGGGCATGAACTGAATCGTTCCGTCGCATTGCTGTCCGCAAGCACTTGTGATACGAGTAAAGTCTGCAAAGGGAACCAGATTGTGCCGGGACCAGAACTGCGAATGGTAGCCGTGGCTTTGTTCTTTGAGCATCCGGCCTGCCAGATCAATAAGCTTGACCTGGTTCAATAAAGCCGGCGATGTGGGATGGGCAATGAATCCAAACTTCATGTCCATTGCTCCACCGGCTGACGGCTCCAGGTTTCCTCTGACACCAGACTAAGTCCGTCGCCGTCCGAATTGTGGCTCAACATAACGTCGAAAAAATTGATCTGTCCGCGCGCCATCAACGCCGTGCGCAGAGTTTCCGGGCAAAACGATTTGATGCTGTGGTAGCTCACGTAATGCTGCGCGGCCACCTCATGCAGCCCCGCTCTGGCGCCTGGCTGCGGAACATTGACCTGGCGGTTGCCGTTAAGGGCATAGCGCTTGTCCAGGTAGGTCTGAATCATCGAAAGAACTCCATTGTTCAAGTAAAACAGGCTGATGTTGCGTCCGGCGGCATGCGGCGACGATGCTGCGCACATGGCCAGGCGCTGTTCAATATCGGGCACCAGCGCCCGCGCGCCGTCGCCAATAAACGCAAGCACATTGCGCTGGTTCCGCACAGCAAGATAGGGCAGCGCCATCAGGCCATCGCCCATCAGCGCGCGTCCGTACCAGCCCGAGAATCCGGGATCGGTGCGAGGAATATTGCGCAGCGCCGACAGGCTGCAGCGCCCCACGTCATAAACGCCGGTGTAGCGGTAGCCTTCGTCACGAATCAGTTCCGTGACCAATTGGCCCAGGCGCTGAAAGAAGTAATTCGGTGTCATGGGCAGTGTTTCAATGCAGTCGCTAGGCATGATTTCTGCTGCGCACTGCAACCGTTGCAGATGCGACTGACGGTGCCGAAGAATCAGGGGGTCAGGCGTGATGCGCGGTTCCAGGTAGTCCAGGAAATCATCCAGGCACATTTGGAGCCCCAGATCGGCAAAGGGCGCAATATGGGCCGGATTGCGGTTTACCTGGGCGATCCTGAAGCTGCGCCGCAATTTACCCTCGGAATAAGGTGTCGCAGACTGGTCGGCCTTGCCCTTAAGGAAAAACAGCCACGGCGTCGTCTCGGTCGTCTCACGGGCCGATCGAGCATTCGCGCAGTGCGCGAGGCCCGAGACATCACCGTTGGACGCAATCGATTGCGTCTGCGCCTCAAATGGCACACAACGGCGATGTTCCAGAAATTCGTAGATGCGCCGGCTAAAGCCATACATAGAAAGCGGACCAAGGTAATTGGCAACCGGCATACCGTCCTGCCACGCTGGAACAGAACCCGGTGCAACAATGCTATCGGCCAGTGCCACGCCGGTTTTCCTGGCAATAGATAGTACGCGCTGACGCTGGGTCGGACTAAGTCTTCCGCATTGCCACAGGATGGGAGCCGGATCGTGGTTAAGAACTGCAACGGCGTGGTTCAATCGTTCCCGAAGCCTGACTTCAGTTATCGACGAGATCGCAGACGGGGCGGGCGTCCTCTGTTTTAACGGCACGACCACCGGCGTGCGCGATTCCAGCGCAGACTGGGAAGCAAAAACGAAAGTGGGCCCGGGGCGATTGTCCAGCGCGTCAAAGGCATTTGCCAGACCGCTTTGAAGATCGCCGGGCTCACGCAGGAAGTCAGACCACAACCCTCTGGCCGCAATGACGGCATGACCGTTGCTGTCCGCGTTCAGTGTGCCCTGGAACGCATACCATACCGTTTCGGGCGATTCGGCGCAGATAACGATACCCGGCGCGCCGGTCCGCCGCAGGTTGTCCAGTGTCCCCCGGGCTTCATCCAGCATCCCCGATGTGACGGCAATCACATAGGCCCGTCCGTACAATTGCCAGCCGGCCATTGCGCCCACGGCCAGCGCATGTTCATTACATCCGCTATATAAACCGATGTCCGTGCCTTCGGCCAGATCATGCATGGAATCAATAAATCCGGCAACCATGGAGCCGGTAAAAAAATGAAAATCCCAGCCCTGTCCCCAGCGCGCTCTCATCAAGTCAAAGACTGCTCTGGCCGCTGCCACAGGTTCCGTTTGTGGCTGCGTGGTGCGTACCAAAAGCCGGTTGAAATAGGCGTGCTCCAGATGATCCAGCAGTAGACGCAACAGATCTGCGCAGCGCTGATCCCGCTGCCTAAGCGGAGTGCGTATCAAGCGGTTCCCGCCCAGCAATAGCATCCATTTGGCCAGACACGACTCGGCGCAGAACAACACCGCAGAAGATGGAGAAAACCTGAGGCCGGACCGTACCGACAACAATTTCGCAAACGGATCTTCGTTAGCGGCCAACCCAAGCCCGCGCGAATCCAGATAAACGCATTCGCCCGCAATCGTATCGTCGTTCTGCGCGATCGATGCCGCCTCCAAAGATGCAAAGCAGTGCAAAACCAGTTGTTTTGGCCCCCCCTTGCCTTGCTGCTGTCGCAAGTAGCGTTGCGCCTGGCACTGAAGCGGCCGGCAGTCACCCTGCAGCTCTGACGCAGCAACATTCGGACTCTCGTTCAGCCAACTATTGATCTCATGCACTACCTGCCTGACATCTTCCTGCAACTGCCTGTCCTGACTGATCAGGCAGATTTGCACCGTGCCGACTGGCTTCTTTCCCATAACGTCTCTCTCCTGTGATCCTTGCCAATCTGAAAAATCCAGCTTCGCGTCGTCAATCCTGAGGAAAAATGGTATCATCCGGAATGAGAATCATTTTCATTAATTGCTATGAAATCGGGAGCAATTCGTATGAAAAAAGATAGATGGAGAATCGTGTGGAAAAATATACGTGCAGATTGACGGCCAATGAGCTGCATGCACCACAGCAACGACATGAAAGCCATGTCCGGCAGCAATTGCCCCAGGAATTGGGCAATTGCTATACAGAGTCCATCATGCTTGAATCGGGCATTCTGGTCGGACGTCTGCATTATCATCCGGACAGGCCGATCGTGGAGGAAACGCTGGGGCCGCATCAGGGCCGGGTTATTGTTGTCACGGTGGGCCTGCAGGGACAGTCTGTCTATCGCGGCGACAATACACCTGAGGTATTGTTCAAAGCCGGCCATACAACCGTCACATCCTTTCAGGCATTACGAGGCGAACGCAGTTACGAAGGCAGCAAACCGGTATCCCAATTGAGGGTCGTTATCAGTGCAAGCACGCTGCGCAAATACGTAGGAGATGAGCGAGCCGACAAAATACTCGGTGACAGCACGTTCCAGCGACTGGCCTTTTACGGCAGCAGCAGCGCAACCCTGGCGCACGCGGCTGCCATCAATCGGTATATGAAGGCAGCTACCGGCGAGCAACCCAACCCGCACCAGCTGGAGCTCCATATTCACGCGCTTAGCTTACTGTCAGAACAGTTTAAGGCATTGGCGCCCATACAGACAGAAGGCTACAGCGCCTTTTCGTCTGAGGAAGTACAACGTCTGGAAAGGGCCCGGGACATGATTGCGCACCAATTACACTTGCCATTGACTAATCAATACCTGGCAGCGCAGGTCGGCATGAACGAGAACAAGCTCAAAGAAGGCTTCCGTTACCTATATAACAATACACCGTCGGGTGTCGTGCTGGAATTGCGCATGCGCAAGGCCTACACGCTGCTCGAATCGGGTCAGCAAGTGGCGCAGACGGCGTGGCAAGTAGGCTACAAATATCCGAACAATTTTTCAGTTGCCTTTATGCGCTACTACGGCAAAAGCCCGAAAACCGTCTTTCAGAAAAGGGCTTGATTCGCTGCGACGGGTTTCCCGGCTCCCTTCTGAAGCCCGTATCAGCTTGCGCCGGGCCCGGCCGGTCAATGACTTGGCGGGTCGGCGTCCTGGGCTTTGTCTAACACGTCAGTTGAGCCTGGGGGCTATCTGCCGGCACAATTCACTATCACATTCCCGAACGACGTACCGCCCTCTACTGTCTGGTGAGCCGATACAATCTGAGTCAAATCATAGACCGGACCAATATTGTGTTGCAGCTGGCCATCACGCAACAGAGCCTGGATGCCATCGATTGCCCGCGTTCGCTGCGCTTGCGTCAACTCATACACCAGAAAAAAGTGCAGCGACAATGATCGCGGCAGCCACGCACCATAATTGAGCGGTACTGTGCCGCGCTCGTTGGAACCATAGCAGACAAACCTGCCATGTGACGCGAGCGCCCCCTGCTCCACCAACGCGATGGTTGTCGACAAATCCATGTCAATAATGGCATTGACGCCCTTTTCGCCTGTCATTGCCAGCACGCGTTCAGCAACCGGTTCTTCTTTATACAGGATCGACTCGTCGATTCCCCTTTCCCGCAAAAATGCCGCCTTGGTCTGCGAGCCAACGGTAGTGAGCACGCGAGCGCCCCGGGCCCGGGCTATTTGCGCAGCATAGTAACCTACACCAGAGGCACCGCCAATAATCAATACCGTCTGCCCGGCTTCCAGCTGGGCAAGCTCCACAGCACGATAAGCGGTCAATGCCGGAATGCCTAGGCAGGCCCCGGCTTCAAACGACACATTGTCGGGCAATACGACCGCCTGCTGCGCAGGCAGAACTATATACTGGGCAGCAGTTCCATGCGGGCGGTTGTATTGTGCGTTCCATAGCCAGACCCGTTCGCCGACTCTACCGGCCTGCACGCCCTCGCCGGTCTGGTCGATCGTGCCCGCGCCATCACTGTGCGGAATAATCAAGTTCCAGCGCACCGCACGTGCACCAGACCTGGACTTGACATCTGATGGATTGACGCCCGAACAGGCAAGCCGCACCCGTACCTGGCCGGCACCTGCCTCTGGAACAGGCTGTTGGCCCACCTGCAGCACCTGCTCGGCAGGGCCGTTTGCCGTATACCACGCCGCCAGCATCATGTCAGCGCCGCTTTCACGAACCGATTGCTCAGCGTGCCCAGCCCGGTCAGACTCACATCCACACGGTCGCCGGGCTGCAGGTTCGGAGAGTGACCGTCGGTGCCCATCCACACCATATCGCCAGGATACAGCGTCAGATACCGGCTCATTGTGCTGATAAATTCTTCAATGCCAAAAAGCATGTCCGCTGTGTCAAAGCGGGTGCTTTCCACGCCGTTGACCGATACGACCGTTTGCATGGCTGCCAGATCGGCCTCGGTACTGATCCACGGCCCCATCGGCTTGAAAGTGTCCGAATTTTTTGCACGCCAGAAAGTGCGATCCGACGCCTGCCAATTGCGTTCGCTCACGTCATTGCCAATGGTATAGCCCAGAATGCATCTTTTTACTTCGTCCACGGCGATGTTGCGCACTTTGCTGCCAATCACAACCACCAGTTCGCCTTCGTAATGGACGCGCGTGGCGTCTGCCGGCATGATCACATCCTGACCGTGCGCAACCAGGGCGTTGTTTGCCCGGTAGCCCACATCCGGTTTTTTTGGAATCGTTAATCCTTCCGTGCTGATATGCTTGACGTAATTGAGCCCCACGCAGTAGAACGTGGGCGGGACAATAGGCACTTCAATGCTCACGTCCTGCAGTTTCAGTCTTGTAGCGGTGGTTTCATAATTGCTCAGCGGGTCTCCCCTGACCGCCGTGACGATGTCCTCATCGCTCAATATCCCGTAGCCGGGTTTGCCCTCAAGACTATATCTAAGCCATCTCATCGTTTTTTCCCCTTACGCGTTCGCCGCAAAAAGTGTGTCTTCGGCGGTCAATTCCGCAATCAGCCAGCTATTGTCGATTCGTTTCATTTGAACAAGAACGTTACGGATGGACTCAATCCCGCGCAAGGGACAAGGCCCCGCCCCGTGCTCGCCCGGTTCATGCCGGACAACCAGCATATAGGCCCGGATGGTGCAATTTTGCGTTTCGCATTCATCGAATACCAGATTCGTAATAATATGGGCGATTCTCATGGTCGCAGACCGCTGCTGCAATGCCTGCTGCACTTGCTGCGGCCCTTTCAATACTTTGCCCTGACGGCGCCATATTGCATCTGGCGCAAGCAGCGCCGCCAACGCATCGTACCGGCGCTCATCCAGATGGCGGAAAAAAAGCAACACCTGGTTCTCACACTGCTTCATCGCGACATTCATATCAGCAGATCTCCGTTGCCGTGGTTTAAAGGCGATTGCGCCAATACCGAAGCGTCGATATCAGCCAGGCTGGGCGTGCCGCAAAGCTGCATCGTTCGTCTCAATTCATCAGTCAGTATCGTTAAGGCGCGGTCTACTCCATCGTACCCCCCACCCAGTACGCCAAACAGAGTCGCACGACCAGACAGCACACCGGATGCGCCCAGGGCCAATGCCTTGAATACATCACTGCCCCGGCGGATACCGCCGTCGAGCAACACGGGCACACGACGATTTACGGCCTGCACAATGCCGGGCAAGGCATCCAGCGTGGCCAGGCCCGTGTCCAGTTGCCGCCCGCCATGGTTGGAAACGACCAGCGCATCCACGCCGACATCAAGTATTGACGAGACATCCAGCGGATTGACCACCCCTTTGACGATCAGCTTGCCAGGCCAGCGATCGCGCAGGGCACGTAACGCTGCCAGATCAAACGCCGGATCATAGTTCATACCGGCGACGCCCTGCATCCTGGTTCGGTCCGCCTGCCGTGATGCCAATCCCTGCAGGCTTGGCATCACGGGCGGCTTTTGCAGCAACATATTAAGCGACCACCACGGTTTTCTGACAAATTGTCCAATGTTGCGGTACCCCAGCTTCATGGGAAAACTCAGCCCGTTGAGCAAGTCTCTTTCCCGCTTGCCGCCCACCGGCAGATCTACCGTGATGACCAGCGCCTCATAGCCAGCTGCAGCGGCGCGACCGATTAAGGCATTCAGACGCTCCTTGTCTTGAAGGATATAAGCCTGGAACCATAACCGGCCTGGCGCCTGGTCGGCAATTTGCTCGATCGACGCCGTGGCCGATGTTGAAAGCGTATACGGTATGTCGTGCTTGGCTGCGGCCTGCGCCAAGGCAATATCGCCGCCACGCCAGCCAAACCCCACGGCGCCTGTCGGCGCGATGGCCATGGGTAACCCCATGCGACGTCCGAATAACTGTGCTGCCAGATCCACCTGGGAGACGTTGCGCAACACCCGAGGCAACAATCGCACCCGGCTAAAGGCAGCACAATTGTCATTGAGGGTGATTTCGTCCTCGGCGCCGCCGTCATAAAAATCAAACACCCCGCGCGGCAGCCTGGCCCGGGCCATGTCCCGCAGACGCGCGATGCAATAACAGTCGTTCACGGTGGACCGGCTCATTGTCTCTATCCTCATTCGGGCTTTACATTGCCGTTCTTGATCACCGACTGCCAGCGTGCCTTGTCAGTAATCAGGAACTGACGAAATTCCTCGGGCGAATCGCCGACGATTTGCGCACCCAGTTGCTTGAGCTGTGCCTGCACCTCCGGCTTGTCGAGAGCCGCTACGGCAGCCTGATTCAGCTTGGCCACAATCGGCTTGGGCGTGCCTGCCGGCGCCAACATGCCAATAAAGGAAGCGGCTTCTTCAAAACCGGTCAGTCCCATGCTTTCCAAGGTCGGCACGCCAGGAAAGTCCGGATGCGCCTGCCTTGTCCCCACAGCGAGAATGCGCAGACGTTTGTCCGCAACATAATCGGCAATGCCAACGCTTGGGTAAAACATAAAGGAAATACGACCGGCAATCATCTCCTGCAACGCCGGGCCGTTCCCTTTGAAGGGTACATGAACCATGTCCAGGCCCGCCTGCGCCGCAAGCATTTCAGCCGTCAGATGGGCCGATCCGCCGAAGCCCGATGACCCGAAAGTCAGCTTGCCCGGGTTCGCTTTGGCATCCGCAATCAGGCTCTGCATATCCTTATACGGCGATTTATAATTCGTGACGACAACCATGGGAAGCGTCACAAAGTTGCTAACGGGCTCAAAAACCTCGGTCGGCTCATAGTTGTAACGATCCGGATACAGCAGCGGATTCACATTCAAGGTCAGCGAGGTCACCAGCACCTTGTAGCCGTCAGGGGCTGAATTGATAATATCATTGGCTGCGATATGTGCGCTGGCGCCGGGCTTGTTTTCCACGACCACAGGCTGGCCCAGCGTTTCACTCATGTGCTTGGCAACCACACGGGCAACGACATCGGTCGGGCCGCCCGCAGAGTATCCGAGCACCATGCGGATCGGCCGGTCAGGATAGTCTGCAGCCGCAGCTGCGCCCGTCACAAAACATGCCATCGCTGCAGCGGCGATGGCCAGATTTTTGATCAGCTTCATAGTTAGTCTCCAATTGGATTTGTGTTATTTGCGCAGTGACACCTGCGCGGATCAGCTCAGTGTCAGTACTGCTCTGGAAAATATTTATCGGCCATAACCTGACAGCGCTTGATCAAACGATGCTCATCCGGCCCATAGTCTGCGACCGCGTTATGGATCGTGCCCATGTTGTCCCACATCAGCACATCGCCCTGGGCCCATTGATGGCGGTAGCAGTATTTTTCCTGTACCTGGTGTTCGAATAGAAATTGCAAAACCTCGTCACTGCGTGCTTCGGATAACTCATTGATACGCATGGAATAACCCGGGTTGGCATACAACACCTTGCGACCGGTAATCGGGTGCGTAAGAAAAACAGGATGCGATACGGGAGGCTTGCGCTTACGCTGCTCCTCGGTCAGTGGTGGGCGTGTACTGCCCTTCTCCCGGCGCATCATGTCCCAGAATTTATTAAAGTCATGTGTAATGGTCATGCCGTCGAGCTCTTCTTTCAGTTCTTCAGTCAGACCGTCATACGCCGCGTGCATATTGCAAAAGGCCGTGTTACCGAGCGATTTTCCGTCACGAAAGGGGATACGGATGCCATACAATACATTGCTAAACGCGATAGTTTTGCTATAGGACATATCGGTATGCCAGTCCTGTCCGGCATCGCTTAGCCCGATCGGCTTGCCATTTTCTTTCATGTTCGACAGAATCATCACTTCCGGATACTGCTCGTCATGGAACAGATTGGCCACATTGACCTCCAGCTTGCCGAAGTTCTCCGAAAAATCCCGCAATTGGCCAGCAGTCAGTTCCTGCTCGGGAAAACTGATAACACCATACCGCCCCAGCGCCTGTTCAATTGCCTTGTAATTATCGGCGCTTAGCGGCATTGATAAATCAATTCCGTAAATCGTCGCACCCAGGCTGGCGTCTTTTGGTTCGATTCTCATAAATTAGTCCTCTACAAAGTATCAGGCGGCTTGCCTTAGAATGGATAAGATCTCATCAGCGTGGCTGACGGGACGGGGGTTGACCGCAAGTCCGCGCTCTGTCATGGTTTGCTGCGCAATCGGCAAAAAGTCATTGTTGGTAAGGCCAATATCTGCCAGGGACGCACTCAACCCCAGTTGCTCAATCACAGCTGAAATCCAGTCGGAAACACTTGCATGGCTTGTGCCCGATACTCGATTCAGCATGACCAGTGCGGGAGCAAGGCTGGTGCCGGCAACGCTGTCATTGAACCGAAGCGCGTGAGGCAGGATAATGGTGTTGATCTGCCCATGTCCTGCGTTATGCCGGGCGCCAATGACATGACAAATGGCATGATGAAGACAAGTTTTGGCCATCGATAGCACGATGCCGGATAGATGTCCGCCAAGCAGAAGACGCCAGCGTTGCTCCTTCTCATCGAGCGTATTGTCGGTGAGCGCCTGGGCAAACAATTCGATCGATTGCAGTGCAATGCCATCGGAAATCAGTGATCGGCTGCGCGAATACATGCCTTCAAAACAGTGTGCCAACCCATTCATGGCGGTATAGCGCAATAGCGTCAAAGGCATATCGCCGCTTAAATCCGGATCCAGCAGCACCGTACGGCTGGCCAGCTGCCGGTTCCAGAAAAGCAGCTTGTGCTCGTCTTGCCTTACGCCGAACGATGGTGTCAACTCAGCGCCGGATGCGGTGGTGGGCAGTGAAATAATCGGCAGCTTGGGTTTCGTGCGCAGCGGCACGTGGACACGGGCCGGCGGCGTAAAGCGCGTCACATGGTCGGCCAGCGGACCTCCTTCGGCATGCAACATGGCCAGCGCTTTGGCCGAATCTGACACACTGCCGCCGCCCAGCGCGACAATACTGTCCGGCTGAAATTGAGCCATCTCGCTAGCCAGTTGCTCGACCCAGACAACGCTGCTATGGTTCGGCACCGAACTGTGCATCTGCATTTGCAGACCATCCAGCGTTTGCCGCAAGGCAGCCCAGCTATCAGAGTGCGCCATGCGCTGTTGCATTAACACTAGCACACGCCTGCTGCCCAGCGCATCCAGTTCACTACGCAAATCCCGGGCGCAGCCGGGGCCGAACTTTACGTGCGTGCCGAACAGGTGATAATCAATCTGTGGGATACTCATGATGCGTAACGGTAGTCAAGAATTATGGCCATTCTATGCAGCACGATTGCCTGTGCATAGGAACAGATGGCAAAATGACTGTTTCCATATCACGAACAAAGGTTGTGATCGACCATGAACACTGTCGAATGTATTGGGGTCTTTGTGGAAGTAGCAAAAGGCCTGAGCTTTACCAAAGCGGCCGAAAGGCTGGGCACCAGCCGCTCGGTTATTTCCAAGAAAATCGCCTGGCTGGAGCAATCCTTCGAAACGCAATTGCTCCAGCGCAACACCAAACGCGTGAGTCTGACAGAAAGCGGTGAAATTCTATTGCGCAATGCCGATAGCGTGTCGCGGGCACTCACCGAACTCAAAGATCTGGTACGCAGCTCAGTGCAACTGCCGACCGGGAGAATTCGCGTGGGTTCGCCGCCTTCATTCGGTGCCGTTCACCTGGCGCCCGCCGTCCAGGCGTTCCTGGAAGCCTATACGGAAGTACAAATCACCATGCAGCTTGATGACGGCAGAAGCGACCTGATTGCAGAAAATATGGATCTGTCTGTCAGAATTGCTCCTCATTTGCGTGACACCAGCCAGATCGCTTACAAGATTGCCGTGGTGCCGCAAGTGCTGGTTGCCACTAGCGATTTTCTTGAACGGGCAAAAAACCCCAAACATCCGGCCGATTTAAAAAACCACAACTGCCTGGTTCATACATTGAAAAACCCCACCTCCACCTGGCAATTGACCGATGCCCAGGGCAAGCTGCATAAAGTGCAGGTCGGCGGATCTTTCAACTCGAATCTGGGCGAATCGTTGCTGCATCTGGCGCTGCGCCACTACGGCATCTCCATGCATCCGCGCTATATGGTCGAAGAATTGATCTCCCAGGGCCGACTCCAGGTGGTGCTCCCCGACTATAAATGCGAAGGACTGGATATTTATGCGGTCATCCAAAGCAAGCGCTACCTGCCCTACAAGGTGCGACTATTTATCGACCATTTACGCAAACATTTCCAGGACGTTAACTGGTCGAGCACGTCGGGAAGAATGTGAGAGAACATCCGTGGGTCGTGGCGTCTGTTCTTCGCTCAGCTGACTTCAATGCTTGGAAGCGGCGAATCGACTTTATCCACGATCTTGATACTATCTGTTTACGTTACTATACGATCAAGTCCTTTGCCTGTAAGAACACCAGAACCATGCTTGACCGCATCCGAGTTGCACGTTTCGTCAATGTTGAAACGGTGCCCGTGCTTGAAAAGGCCGCTAACATTCCAGACCGGCGCACCCACCGAATAATCGGCAAGAACGACTAAAAGGGAGTCGGCAAGGACAATACAGCATCCGTATCAATGATCAATGGCGCATCTGCTTTGTCTGAACTGAGCATGACATCGAGCACGTTGAAATTGTGGACTAGCACCAGGAGGTGACTATGCGTACCGTGCGATACCCAACGCCTGGCGAGATCTTGCTGGAAGAATTTTTGAGACCGATGAACATCAGCCAATATCGGCTGGCAAAAGAGATTGGCGTATCACAAAGGCGCATCGGTGAGATTATCGCGGGCAATCGAGCTGTGACTGTGGACACCGGCCTGCGTTTGTCGCGCTATTTTGGCACGTCTGATGAGTTTTGGACTGGCCTGCAATTGAGCTACGATCAGGCACGAACAAAAGACGCACTAGCCGAAGTACTGGCTAACATCAAACCCCTGGAGCACGCTCAAATATAGCAATTGCAATTTCTCGTCGTAGTTTTTCGTCTGCTATATTACTCAATGGATAGATATCATATGACGCGCCATTGCTACGTTATTTCATATGAACTACACAAAGCGAGCCGCTAGATGACGGGTCAATCAAATATTCGCTTATCATGACATAACAATATTATTTCGCCAAATGAAAAAAAACCTGACCAGCCAGGATATCGCCCTTCTAGCAGGCGTATCGCAAAGCACAGTATCACGTGTGATCAGAAATCACCCCAGTATCAAGACCAAAACACGCGAACATGTGCTGCAAGTAATCCGGGAACATGGCTATATGCCAAATGCTGCAGCACGTCAGATGAAGACCAATCGCAGTGGCACCATCGCAGTGGTCGTGGCCAACCTGACGAATCCGCTATACCCGTCTCTTTTGCATCTGCTCGTCAACCAGCTAGCGAGTCATGGCTTAAAAACCACGATATGGGAAACAAGCACTGAGCTGGACGATGCGACGGCGAGTGCAATTGCTGAAAGTGATGTTGACGGCGTTATCTTCGCGACAGCTGTTGCCTCTTCCCGGCTACAACACCAGATAATTGCCCATCGCAAGCCGGTTGTATTTCTGAACCGTAACCTGTCTGGTCGGCCCTATGATGCCGTGATCAGCGATAATTACAACGGCGGCCAGATAGCGGCGGAATATTTTGTCAAAGGCAAGCGCCGGCATATCGGCCTGCTTACCGGATTTTCCGAAGCCAGCACAATTTTGGATCGAGAAAAAGGGTTTATGGAGAAATTGAAGCATGCCACCAGGCCCATTCGACTTATTCACCCTCCTTCTCAATTCACTGTTTTTACCTACGAAAATGGCTATCAGGCGATGCAAGCCCTGTTGGGTTTAGCACCCGATGTTGACGCCGTTTTTTGTACCAATGATATCATCGCAATCGGTGCGCTCGATGGCGCCCGGGCGTGTGGCAAGCGCATTCCCGAAGATCTCTGGGTGATGGGATACGATGATATCCCAATGGCTGGCTGGGAAGCGATCGGTCTCACAACGATCCGGCAGCCACTGCCAAGCATGGCTGCTTTGGTTGTCGACCGTCTGCTGCTGCGGATCGAAAACCCTGAACTTAAGCCAGAGACAGTGAGGCTTTCCAACGAACTCGTCATTCGAGAGACCACCAGCAAAAACGGCCAATAGCCTGCCGCACCGCCCTCATCCTGCAATACCCCTATACGCATCTGCACTCAAGCTTCCAGCATTGAAGCGAAAGTAACGTACGACCCCCAAATTGCCAGTGCGGTGAGAAATACAAGCATGATGGTATGGAATTTATTGCCCGCCAAATCACCCATGAGATCTTTACGGTTGATCAACACTATCAAACCAATGGAAACGAGAGGCATCAGCACAACCTGTGCTGCATTCACAAAAATCGTCAACAGAATAAAACCCGGCATACCGGGAATTGCCCACATCAAAGGCAAAATGGCAACAAGAAAGTAAGTCAGGCGAAACAGGGGATCTTTGCTGGGTGCAGCCTTGTACTTTTCCTTGCGCTCAGGGGCAACACAATACACACATTCCATTGCCATTTTCGGAAACCCGTGCGCATAGCCAATGACCGAACTGAAACAGGCGCACAACACCCCCAAATAAATAATTAATTCGCCAAGGCGTCCAGCCACCTGACCGAGCAGATGCGCCAAGTCATTGAAATTGGATATTGTTATACCGCGCGGGTGCAATACTTCTGCCCCCATTACCCAGACGGCAAGATCCAGCACAATAATGACAAAAATTCCGAATAGCAAATCATACCGTTGCACTTTGCGATGCTCCGGTCGGATATATCCTTTTTCTTTCATGAATGTGGGATATAGCAAATTGGCCAGCGAACCGCCTACCGCACCAATGAGGGATATAACAATCAGTAAAGCGCCATAAGAGCCCACTGTCTGAGGAACCTCAAACGCCAAAGTACCAGCGACAATCGCGCTAACATCTGGTTTTGCCACAATGGCACCGCCTATGAGGCTCGCGGCCAGAACCACCAGAATAATTTTTTCTACATTTTCCAGATAGCGGTATACCGCCTTACCAGTAATCAGCACCGCCGCGATCACAGCGACAATACTCCAGAGCATGACGGAACCCGATTGGCCGGTCAGATAATACAGGGCCTCTCCTGACCCTTTGATGGTATAAGACTCATAAAAGTGGCCAAGAACGACGCCGCCAATTGCCAGCAATATTGGATAATACTTCCATACCTTGGTATACCCTTCAAAGATGGTATGTCCCTGTATATTCATCAGTTGATAGTTGGCGATAATGCTGACAAGCAGATATCGCACAACCAATGCCAGCGCAAGCCCCCACATCAGAGTGTACCCATAATGGGCTCCTGCCACCGCATTGTCGACCAGGTCTCCCGCCCCTAACCAGGTAAGGACAAGGACAATACCAGGTCCAAAGGACTTCACATAGCCCCAGAATGTTGAAGGTATGGGCGCGCCCACGGATGCCGGATCGGCATTGGAGGCCGTATTTTCAGCAAACGGCGGCACACCCGACTTCCCTGACGCTTTTATGTCAGTTGCATTTACAGTCATAGCTTTGTCTCTTCCTTGTTATAAGTCATTATTTCGCCTGTGATGCAGCCAACTAGTTTTCGAAGTATCTTATTGCTGCATCGCCACTGTGGTTCAGGCGGTTACCATTTCAAGGTCCAGCGTGGTCGTCCGGCGTAACTCTCTGGGGTATTTTTTGTCATCAAAGGGCAAACCCCGATGCATCGTCGCCCGGTTGTCCCATATTACAAAATCATTTTCTTTCCAGGCATGCCGATAGACAAACTCACGGGCGGTTGCATGTTCGGTTAGCTCGCGCAGCAAGGCGCGACCTTCGGGCACAGGCCAGTCAACAATATGCGAGGCATGTGAGGCCAAATACAACGATTTTCTTTCAGAACGGGGAATGACGCGAACCAGAGGATGAACGGCACCGGGCAACTTGGCCTTTTCTTCTTCTGCAAACTCGAAGCCCAGCACATGACGCGAATAAACGATGGAATGAAATACAGCCAGACCTTCGATTTTCTCTTTGGTTTCTTCATCCAGACAATCATAGGCAGCACGCATATCCGCAAATTCCGTATCCGCACTGACCGGAGGCACTACCTTGGCCGACAACATAGAATAACGCCCGGCTGGGTCATTAAAAGACGCGTCCGTATGCCAAAGCCGATTGCTTAATGAACTGACACGACGGCGGTCATCGGCTTTGAGCACCTCGCCTTTGTCATTTACATTTGAAATATCCGTAATGGCATTGGTTCCGAAACGGCTTTTTTCCAACACAGATAGCGACGTTTTAGTGTGCAGCTCGCCATCCAGACGCTGAGCAAATGTTAATTGTTCATCGTTCGTCATCGGCTGACCATGAAAAACGAGTACTGCGTACTTGTCCATTCCATCCCGGATCGCCTGCAACGCTTGATTGTCAGCACTCCGAAGATCGACGTGACTCACTTCACCAACAAAATGGGGGTGAACGGGTGCAATTGATAAACTCATGATGAATCCTCCTCTAAAGCAGCAATAGGCTCGTGAATTATTGTTAGTTCTTACAGACAGGCAGGTCAATTTCCGAAGGTGACGGCCGAACGCCGAAGCAACACGGCATGCGATAGCACTTTTGTCAAAAAATGACTACGTAATCATATTACGCGACAAAAACCCTTAACCAGCAATCCGGAATTGATACTGTTTGTTACGTCCTTGTATTTAGACGCGTCTTAGCGTAGTTAAACTGCTATCGCTTCTGCGCAAAAAAGGCGAACTCAATCGGCCATCACCTGTGCGATTGCGGTGTAATGCGCGAGCCTCATGGCTGGGTCAGGCAATACATCTTGCAGCATGATCTCGTCGCAGCCAACGGCTTGCGCCATCATGAGCAACCGATCACGCAAATGCTCCAAGGGGCAGATCGTATACATCGGCCATTGGGCCGTTTCTGCAGGCCAGACGCCGCCGGCCAGCGCTACCGCTTCATCCACTGTAGGCAAGCGGTCGGGCATGGTTTCCAGTCGACGACGCTGATCAAAACACCAGCGCATGGGCATGGCCAGCCGTTCGGCCTCATCCTGGTCAACACCCGTACTCAGCCTGATCGCCAGAAAAATTTGTGGCGATCGTGGCAAGCCCAGGCGATCAGACGCCCGAAAGGCGCGGCGATAACTGGCTGCAGACTCAACTGCGAATTCCGGTTTATGAAAGGCCGAGAGCGCAAGCGGCAAACCCAGCGCCCCCGCGCGCGCCGCCGAGTTTGGACTAACGGCCATGATCCAGGGCAGAACAGGTGCGACATCGGGCATAACCTTAAGACTTGCAAAAGCGTGATCTGCCGGCAAATCGGCAAAAA
>NZ_JBQEAU010000071.1:0-23240 GCF_052108595.1 Advenella sp. | reverse complement strand
CGTTGAGTCCGGCTTCCTTGAACACCACGCCGCGCAGCACGGTGTCTGCAGTACTGCCCTGGCTCTGGGATGCCAGCGTTTTTCCTTTCAGATCGGCCACAGCGTCAATACCGGCATCATCACGCACGACCAGCGAGTGGTAGCCGCGCTGCGCACCGGCCACAACCTTCAGGTCTGCGCCACGAGAAGCCCAGGAGATGGCATTGGTAAAGCCAAGTACACCCACATCGACCTGGCCGCCAATAATGGCCTTGACCAGATCGGTACCAGACTTGAACTCCATCAGATCAGTGTCCAGGCCCTGTTTTTTGTAGAATTCACCCTCGTGAGCGACGATCGCCTGCGCATCGTCCATCACCCGCAGATAACCTACCTTGAGCTTGTCGGCCGCCATGGCCGCACCTGAAAGCAACAGCGAAGCCACCAGGGGCAATGCGGTCCATTTACGAATATTCATCTCTGACTCTCTCTAAAAATTTGACTGTTTTTTGTTATTGACTCACATACTGCCCGCTTGCGGATGCCTTGCAGTCTGCCTGCCGAATCTGCTTGCCTACACCTGCCACGATACACAGATGACTGAGCGCTCAAAAAAGACCGCATCAGCGCCTGCAGCGCCACGCTCAAGCAACCATTTCGACCGGCTTGGGTTCATGCGTGACCGCAATACCCAGCAGGCTAAGAATTTCTCGTTTTTCCGCTGCAAGATCAGACAGATCGTGCGAACGTGACCGGTGGCTCAGATTGAATTCCTTGAGCACCGTGGCAGGCCTTGCGCTGAACACCATGACCCGGTCGGCCAGGAACAGGGCTTCGTCCACATCATGCGTTACCAGCAGCACGGTCGGCCTGGCTTGCTCCACCAGATCAAGCAACACATCCTGAAGACTGAGCCTGGTCAGCGCATCCAGCGCGCCGAAGGGCTCATCCAGCAAAAGCACTTCCGGCTCGGCAATGAACGCACGGGCCAGCGCTGCGCGCTGACGCATTCCTCCCGACACCTGGTGCGGATAATAATGTTCGAATCCATCCAGGCCCACGCGTTGCAGCCACGTCGCGGCGCGCTCGTAAGCCTGCTTGCGGGCCACCTGCTGAAACTCCAATGCCATGGCAACGTTCTGCTTTAGCGTCAGCCACGGATATAGCGCATGTTCCTGGAATACCAGCGTGCGGCTGGGATCCGGCTTGATCACAGGCTGCGAATCGGTATCGATATTGCCCGATGTGGTGCTCTCCAGGCCGGCAGCCATGTGCAACAGCGTGGATTTGCCTGAACCGGAAGGCCCGACCAGGGCAACAATCTCGCCCGAGCGAAAGTCGGCGCTGAAATTCTCAACGACCGAAAGCGAACCGAACTGCTTATAAACATTGTTGAAGCTAAGATTCACGGTATTTTCCCTATACGATCTGACACTATAACCAAATCTTCTTAAGAGAAAAAATAATTAGTATTTATTTTTATATAGCTATTAGTTATTAACAATAAACAGCAGTCATCAGACTTGCTCTGCCACAAACAACAAGGCGTGATCACGAAACCATGATCACGCCCAGCGTGCCGGCTGACATTGCCGGCGGTTGTTTTAAAGTACGGTCAGGAAGCGTTATCCACCGGAATCTGCTGAATGCCCGCCAGCAGCCAGCCGGAATTGTTTTCCTTGTACAGGTTCCATACTTCCTCGAAGCGGAAGGCGGCTTCCTGCGCGTCTTCACGCAACATGCCGGAAAAGCGCACTGAGGCAAGATGACCATCCTGAACCTGCTCAATACCAAGCAGTTCCGCATTGAGCAGCACGACTTCAGTCTGGCTTTGTCCGGCACGGCTGGTAATTTGCGGAGACAGCTCTGCAACCAGATCTTCGGTCAGATAGTTCTTGAGATCTTCAATATCGCCCTTGTCCCACAAACCCTGAATGGTCACGAACTGCTTCTTGGCGGTTTGCAGAAAGGTTGGCGTATCAAAATCGCCCGGGATAAACCAGCTTTTGTCTTCTGGTTCGGCCGCTGCCTGCGCATTGCCGGAAAAGTCTGTGGCAGACAGGCCACTGTGCTGCTGCGTGCCACCACTGGCAGTATCCTGCCCGGAGTACTGATGCCGTGAGCCTGGCGCCGGAGCACCGGACTGTCGCTGCATGGGCGAGGCGCCCTGGAAGGCCGGACGGGCCTGACCACCGCGTAAACGGCGCACAATAAACATAACGCCAAAAATAACGATGGCAATAAGAAGGGCGCTGGACAGGAATTCAAGCATGGCTCCGCCCAGACCCAGGCTTGAGAGCAGCGCCGCAATGCCCAGACCAGCGGCTATACCGGCAATAGGGCCCAGAAAACGGGAAAACCCACTACGCTGTGCCGCAGCGCCCGCGTTGGCTGGCGCCGCAGAAGTACGATTGACCGCTGTGGGCGCCTGTGCCGCCGGAGCCCGGTTCTTGGTAATGCTGGAAGACTGGCGTCCAAAGCTGCTGCCGCCTCCCATGCGGCGGGCTTCAGCGTCATAGGTCACAGTCAGCATGCTTACAGATGACACGACAATCATCGCAGCCGCGAGAAATTTAGACCACTTTTTGAACATTGATTATTGCTCCGGTGGGATTGACCCACAATGAATAAATTAGCAAACAATTTAATCTTACAAAAACCTGAATATTTATGCAAGCTACTTTGTAATGACCGGAAAATGAAGGATCGGCCTGCCCGATCGGCACGCCTACGCCGGTGCTGCAACCCGCGCGTGGGCAGGCAGAACGGGGCGTCAGAACAGTTTTACGCCTTCGTGCAACGCCACTACTCCGGCAGTCAAGTTGAAATAGCTGACCCGTGGCAAACCGGCGTCGCGCATCATTTGCGCCAGCGTTTCCTGATCCGGGTGCATGCGTATGGATTCGGCCAGATAGCGGTAACTATCTTCGTCATCTGCCACTTTTTTGCCAAGCCAGGGAAGAATATTGAACGAATACCAGTCATAGGCAGGCGCCAGTGGCGCCGCGATCCGCGAAAACTCCAGCACCAGCAATTTACCGCCGGGCTTGAGCACCCGTTGCATTTGTTGCAGGGCCTGGTCCTTGTGCGTCATATTGCGCAGACCAAAGGCAACGGTGACCACATCAAAAAATTCGTCGGGAAAAGGCAGGTGTTCGGCATCGCACACCACCGTAGGCAGCAGCACCCCCTTATCGATCAGGCGATCCCGCCCGACCTGCAACATGGAGGAATTGATATCGGTATGCCAGACCTGACCGGTTGGCCCGACCTTGCCTGCAAAAGCCAAGGCCAGATCGCCGGTGCCCCCGGCAATATCGAGCACCCGCATGCCAGGCCGCACGCCCGCCCGTCCAATCGTGAAGTTTTTCCAGAGACGGTGCATGCCACCGGACATAAGGTCATTCATCACATCGTAACGTTGCGCCACCGAATGAAACACTTGCGCCACTTTTCCGGCTTTTTCCTGTTCATCGACAGTACGGAAACCGAAATGCGTGGTACCGGATTGCCCGGCTGACGTTGGACGTTCTGAATTCATATGCAATCTTTATGAAAAGTAGGCGGGATTGTCACAAACATGACACAATTAGGCAATACCATTGAGATTAGTATTTCCGGTTAATGTCAATCGCGTGACTTTTTTAATTTTACTTCATTATGGCCAGCACAATTCTCGTCGTCGAAGACGAACCCGCAATTCAAGAGCTCATCTCCGTCAACCTGTCCTTTGCCGGCCATAAAGTGCTGCGTGCGCTGGATGCCGAGCAGGCAAAGGTGCTGATCAATGCGGAATTGCCCGATCTGATTCTGCTGGACTGGATGCTGCCCGGCTCCACTGGCCTGAATCTGGCGCGCAATTTGCGCAGCAGCGAGCGTACGCGCGACATCCCCATTATCATGCTCACCGCCAAGAGCTCCGAAGCCGATAAAGTGGAAGGACTCGAAAGCGGCGCCGACGATTACATTACCAAGCCCTTTTCGCCCAAAGAACTGATGGCGCGCATTAAGGCGGTACTGCGTCGCCGCGCCCCCCAACTGACCGACGATGAAATCGAGATCTCCGGGCTCAAGCTGGATCCGGTCTCGCATCGCATCACAGGCAATGGGTCAAACCTGCCGCTGGGTCCGACCGAATTTCGCCTGCTGCATTTTTTCATGACGCATCCAGAGCGGGTGTTCACTCGCGGCCAGTTGCTCGATCAGGTCTGGGGAGACCATGTATTTCTGGAAGAACGCACAGTCGACGTGCATATCCGCCGCCTGCGCAAGGCGCTCGAGCCGAGCAATCATCATAATCTGGTTGAAACCGTACGCGGAAGCGGGTATCGTTTTACCTCTAAACTGCCGGCCTAATTGCCCAACAGGCCCGGCATAGCGGGCCCGGTTTTCATTATTGATGCTGGCCAACTGCTGGCGCGCCGTGTTTTTCTTCAAGATTGGGCGGCCAGCGCACGCCATTGTTCAGGAATATAATCAATCATGCCCCGCCCCTCACTCCTGTTCGCCTACCTTGCTGCCGTTGCCCTCGCGCTGGGTCTCCAGTGGTTTGTTGGCGGGCTCAGCGGCGTTCTGTTGCTGGCTGTGTGCGGTTTCGTTTATCTTGCCAGACATCAGCGCCATCACAGGCTCACGCTCAAGTGGGCCAGCCGTCCCACCAGCGCCCCGCCACCCGATCTGGGCAGCTATGACGAAATCGTCACCCCAATTTATAAATACGTACGCACCCGCCAAAACGAATATACAGCGCTGCGCGAACTGACCAATAATGTCCTGTCGGCTGCGCAGGCGCTACCGGCTGCAGCGGTCACGCTGGACAAGTCTTTTCAGATCGAATGGTGCAACGCCCAATCCCAACGGTTGCTGGACCTGGTCTACGAAAAAGACAAGGGCTACAACATCTTCAATATCATTCGCCTGCCTGAGTTTTTCGATTACGCCCAAAGCCGTCAATGGGCCCGCCCTTTGCGCAGTCGCAGGGAAATCGGCGGACAGGTGTGCTCCCTGCAATTTCAGCTGACCCAGCACGCCAACGAAGGATACCTGCTGCTGTGCCAGGACATTACCCAGCTGGAAAAACTGCAAACCACGCAACGGGATTTCGTTGCCAACGTTTCGCATGAAATCCGCACCCCGCTGACAGTATTGATCGGCTTTCTTGAGACCATGCGCGACCTGCCGCACGAAGCGCTAACCAAAGAACAGCGCAAGCAATACGAAGAGCTGATGCACGAGCAAGCGCAACGGATGCTGGCGATCGTGGCCGATTTGCTGACCCTGTCTACCCTGGAATCGACCGAGATCGTCGACGGCTCAAACGTGCAATTGGCTCCCATTATTGACAAGGCTGCCGTACAGGCCCAGTCAATCTCACGCGAATCGCACGCCTTCGAATTCGACGTGGATCCCGCATTGACGGTAGTCGGACAAATGAACGAGCTGGCGTCGGCGGTCACCAACCTGCTGACCAACGCCGTACGCTACACGCCGGAAGGCGGCAAAATCACCATACGCTGGGCCCGCAACGAACATGGCGAGGCCATCTTCAGCGTGACCGACACGGGCCTGGGTATTGAAAAGAAAGACATTCCGCGCATTACCGAACGCTTTTACCGGGTAGACAAAAGTCGTTCCCGCGCATCGGGCGGAACCGGTCTGGGCCTGGCCATTACCAAGCACATTGTCATCCGGCACAATGCCAAGCTGGTTGTGGATAGCGAAATCAACAAGGGCAGCACGTTCAAGATTGTTTTTCCGGAAAACCTCGTCGTCCACACTCCGGAGAGCAATGACGCCAAGATCGTAGAGGATGCCGGGGCGTAATTTGCACGCGCCACGACCAGAAGCCAGGCGGGTGCGCACAACTACGCTAGAACAACCAAGGTTGCGGGCGCCTGGGATGGCGCTGCGTCCAAGTTGCCAACCGGCTCCCCATAAATTGTCAGACAGCAATATTGCCGGATCAGACCTGTTGCTGCGATTTTATTGATGCCATTTGCTACTTCTGCAGACCACTGGACTGGTCAGGAGGTCGGGTCCTGCGCAGCCAGGAAGGCATATCAACTTCCCGACCAGGCCCATATCATTGCCACGCATACTGTGAACATTATTCGGCAGGCGTCTGATGGCTACGCACGCCATTTAAATAAGTGTCCAGATAAATGTCTATGATTTGCGTGGCACTATATTTGCCGTCGCTGCGATACCATTTAGGCAATTGATTGATAATCGAAAGCAGAAATTTGCTGGAAAGCCGCAGCTCCAGGTCGCTTCTGAAGATGCCCGCGTTCATCCCCTCACGGATAATCTGCTTGAGCAAGCCCTCGTACGCATCCCTGACTTCCAGAATCTGCTCACGGGCCTCATCGGAGGCCGCCCCCCAAAAGAGCGCAGACCCCGACATCCAGCTATCCTGGTTTTTTTCGTAATGGTTAACAGAAGCGTGCATGAATGCGCGTAAACGCGCCTCTGCCCCGCCTTGTGCCTGGCTGACCGCGCTCTGCACTTCAGAGAGCAATTGGTCCATGCCGGTCCTGGAACTGGCGCGATAGATAGCCTCTTTGCTTGGGAAATGATGATACAGCGCTGCTTTGGTCAAGCCGGTTTCAGCCGCAATCATGCTGATCGACGCACCACCATACCCGTATCGCGCAAATAGACGTCGCGACGCTTCCAATATTTTTCGTCTTCGGTCCGGGTCTCTGGATGCCATGCAATAGTCTCGTTATAGGGTTCAGCCGTGAATTATAGCTAAGTTCCCTTTCTAAACGAGATCACTGCATCCAGACAAGCCGTCCCGGATTCCATTACAACGAACGGATTGATATCAACGCCTTCGAGCACCGGCGCCCAGTCTTGGGCAAAGTCCGACAGGCTCAGGAGCGCAGATTCCAGCGCTTCGATATCGTGCATTTTCTGGCCTCGCCACCCGGTAAGCAACCGGCAAGCCCGCACCGACCGGACCAATTGGCCAGCCCGTGCTTTGGACAACGGCACAGAGGCGAAAGCGACGTCGTCATATAATTCGACCGCCACGCCACCCAGACCGAACATCACCATTGGGCCAAACGTCGGATCTATATGTATGCCCAATATTGTCTCGATGCCGCCTTTTATCATCGGAGCGATAAGCACACCCTCAATTGGCGGTTTGTCACTCAATTGTCCGGCTGCCTCCAGCAACTGCTCGAATGCCTCCTGCACTTGTCCGGCATTCTGCAAATTCAGCAGAACCCCTCCGAATTCAGTCTTGTGCTGAATGTCCGAAGAGACGATTTTCGCCACGACCGGGTAGCCTATATCGCGAGACGCGGCCACTGCTTCGGCTGCGCTTTCACACAACGCTTCCGTCGGCACCGGCAGGCCGTACTGCGCGAGCAGGCGTTTGGCCTGCCACTCGTTCAGCGCAGGCTTGCCGACATCAGGCCGATGTCGGCCGGGTCGAACCGGATCAGGCAAACCAGGATGCAGCGTTAACCAACGCCGTTTGAGTTCGCACAACGCAGCCACGGCTCGCATTGCCCGCCCGGGATCGGCGAAAATCACCAGGCCTTGCTGCTCCAGCTGCTTGCGTAACGACTCCTCCGACGGCCCCACCAGTACGATCAGACGTTCGGGATAATTGGTCCTGATCGCTGCCAATTGCTCAAGCAGCGGAAGAAATCTGCCCGGATCGCAAGGGATCTGGGCTAAATAGATAAAATGGATGGCGAACTCGGTACCGCCAATGACAAGGTCTATCAGATCCGGCAGCCCCTGCTTGATGGCACTACCTTGCGCGCCTGCTGCTGCAAATGTTCGCTTACAGCAGGAACCTTTACGCCATAACGCTCGGCATCGTCGGCCATTAGCACACCGATACCACCCGAGACGGTGATAATGCTGGCGCAATCATTCGCAGGCAACGGCAGTTGCGTGCACACGTATGCAATGTCCAGCATTTCTTCAATTGAATAGGCGCGCCATGCCCCGCATTCCTGGCATACCACGTCAAAAATCCTGTCATTGCCGGCGATCGCTCCCGTGTGGGTCGCTACCGCCTGCTGGCCGGTAACAGAACTGCCGACTTTCATCAGGACCACCGGCTTGCCGGCCGCTGCGGCTTTGAGCAGGGCTGCGCGCAACCGATTGCCGTCACGACACCCTTCGATAGCCGCACAGATCACTTTGGTCTGCGTATCCGAGGCTAGAAAATCAATGCATTCGGTAACGTCAATATCAGCCTCGTTGCCGGTCGCAACGATGCGCGCAATCCCCAATCCTCGTTGAATGGCCTGCGCATATGCGCAGGAACCAAAAGCACCACTTTGGGTCGCAAAACTGATGCCTCCAGGCGAGGGCGTAAGGGCCTCCAGTGCAGTGGAGAAGGTTGCAAAGTAGCGATTTCGCACACTGACGATGCCCAGGCAATTGGGGCCAAGCAATCGCACGCCATGACGCTTGGCCAGATCAACCAATTGGTTCTGCCGCACAAGACCGTGCGCGCTTTCTTCTGAAAAGCCCGAACTTAATACCTGAACTGCTTTGATGTTTTTTGCTATGCAATCCTGCAAAGCGTCTAGCGCTGCCGACGCTGGCACAATAATGAGCGCCTGGTCAACATCGCCGGGGATATCTGCCAGACAAGCGTAGGCTTTCAACCCTTGCACTGTTTCGGCACGCCGGTTAATAGGATAAATATCCCCTTCATAGCCTGCTTCGAGCAAAAACCGAATCGGCCTGCCTCCCAGTTTTGCAGGGTCTGACGATGCTCCGATGATCGCAACCGAGCGTGGATTGAAGAACTGATTCAATGAATGACTATTCATCGTAGCTGACGTCATTTGGTGCCCGCCTGAAATTGAGTCAGTGCTTTGGCGTGGCTGTACGCATCGCCAAAACGAAATGCACTGGCCAATAGCCGCGAAGCCATGCGCGCTGCCATGGTCTCCTGGGTCATGCCCATGCCGCCGTGCAGCTGGATGACCGATTGTGCAAACGCTATCGCCTGTTCTCGCGTATATATGCCAAGCAAATCCAAAGCTGCCAGATCGTCGCTGCCACCTGCGCCATCCAGTGAACGCAGTGATGCTATTAGCAGGTTCTTGCCCGTTTCAAAACTGACATAGAGTTTGGCAACATCATGCCGAAGCACCTGAAACTGGGCCAATGCCTGTCCAAACTGCTTACGCTCCTGCAAGTAGCTCACGGTCTCGGCCAGCATATAGTTCATGGTACAAACAATATCTGCGGCTACCGACACTTGCGCCAGTTTCCAGCCTGCCTGACGCATTGCCAACGCGGCATCACCCTGGGCCAGAACGCTATGGTTGGCTATTTTTAACGATCCCAAATCAACCTGCTTGATGCGCCGCCTCTCGACGGTGGTAAAACGACGGGCCTGATCCGGCAATTGCTCGGCCTCGATAAGGACAATACTGATTTTCTGGCTAGCCGTGTCAAGCGCGCAAAATAATACGTGTGTGCAACATTCAGTCCACTCAAAAGCATCTAGCTGACCACTAAGGATCCAGCCATCAGTGACGGGCGACAGTTGGGCAAGCTTGTGCGTTTCCCGACAGCTGAGCGATCCAGCCAGTTCAATACACGCCACGCCTTGGGCAATCTGCAACAGCAAGTTGCTGACGGTTTCCTGCTCGGGCGCCGCTTCAAGCATGCCTGGCACAATGCAACACCGAGTCATGATAGGCAGATTGACTGCCCGGGAAGCCATGCCCTCTAGCAAAGAGCCGATATCAGCAAACGTACCGCCATAGCCGCCATTGCTTTCGGAAATGAGTGTGCTACTCCATCCCATTTCCTGGATAATGCCCGGAGGTATTGCTGCCTCGTATGACGATACCTTTTTTGCTACACGTTCAGCGCCTTCCAACAGAACGCCGGGAAAAATAGTTGCTGCTTCGAATCCCATCAAATCATGCTCCAAACAATTGACGTGCGACCACATTTCGTTGAACTTCTGTCGTTCCGCCGGCAATAGTCTTGGACCGGGTAAACATATAGTTCTGCAGCCAGATCCCCGATTCAGTCGGATCCGACCCCTCAGATATAAATTGTTGGCTGCCGGCCGGGCCGATAATCCGCAATGCCACTTCGCTAAGCCCTTGCGCTACCAGGCTGCATCGCAATTTCAATGCTGAGGGTTTTGCACCTAACGGCTTTTTCTCCATCATGTCGTCGATTGCGTCGGCCAGCATCTCCCGGGCACCCTTTATCTGTGCTGCCAACATGAACATACGCTGATTCAGTGCCGAGTAGTCATGGCTCGCCTGTTGTTCATGCTGACTTGTCCATAACAATTGCGTCACTCTGCGCCATTGCCGGACCAGTTGACCAACGCTAGCCGGCGGCAAACGTTCGCGCTCAAGCAGATACTTGGCGCACTGCCAGCCCTGCCCCTCTTGCCCCACCCGTTGGGTCAGCGGTACATGTACGTTTTCGAAAAACACTTCATTAACGTGGTGCCAGCCATCGATGGTTTCTATCGGCTTGACCGTTATCCCCGGCGTATCCATGTCCACCAGCAGCAGCGTAATGCCCTCTTGTTTTTTTGCTTCGCGCGAGGTTCTCACCAGCATATAGATCACGTTCGCTTCGTGAGCGTGAGAAGTCCAGATTTTCTGTCCATTCACGATGTAATGGTTGCCGTCCAATTCTGCGCGGGTTTGCAGGGATGCCAGATCAGAGCCCGAATTTGGCTCCGAATAACCCTGGCACCACCAGTCAGAACCATTGAGAATTCGGGGAAGATAGTGTTGTTTTTGCTCGGACGTACCAAACTGCATAATCACCGGCCCAATGTGGCCCAACCCATGATGATAAAGCGGTGGACAATCAAAATCTGCGATCGCCTCTTCAAATATCATGCGCTGGCGCAGGTCCCAGCCGGTACCGCCATGTTCGAGCGGCCAGCCAGGCGCTGCCCAGCCATGTTCGTGCAGGATTTGCTGCCATCGGCTATATACCGTACGCGTCAGTTTTTCTCCGGCCCGCACCTTTTCGCGGATATCTTCGGGGCAATTGTGCCCAACGAAATGACGCACTTCGCGTTGAAACGCCAGATAACGACCCTGTTCATTGTTTGCGCTCGATGGCAAGCAAAGATAATGTTCATTCAGTTGCACAGCCATATCACCTGCCCTTGTACTGCGGCGTACGTTTTTCCAGAAAAGCCTGCTGCGCCTCGGCGGCGTCTTCTGTCCTCGATAGCGCAACAGTAATGTTTTGTTCGTAACGATAACCCTCGCGCTGTGGCATATTGAGCGTCACTTGCGCAGCCTGCTTGGCATACTGTAAAGACAAGGGCGCTTTTGCTGCGATCTCTTTAGCCAAATTCAAGGCATAAGGCAATAGCTCTTGCCGCGGCAGGCTGGCCTCTATCAACCCTAAACGGTAGAGTTCATCAGCGGTCACTTTCATTCCGGTATAAAACATACGCCGGGCCCTGGATTTTCCGAAGATTCGCTGCAATAATGCCGTCCCGCCTGCCAGCCCGACGTTAATCTCTGGCATGGCCACATAAGCATTATCCGAAGCAATCCATATATCGCAAGCAGCCATCAACCCGAAGCCGGCTCCAAGCGCGGGACCGTTTACCGCTGCGATAACCGGTTTGCTGCAATCAGCAATGGAAAGGGCCGCTTCGCGCACCAGACGATTGTGACTCCAGTAAGCGCCTGGACCGCGTTGCTTTATAGCAGGACGCTCGGAGATATCCGCACCCGCAGAAAATATGTCGCCATGCGCAGTCAGCACAACACATCGTATTTCTTCATCATCATTGAAAGAGTCAAAAACGCCAATCAACTCCTCACGCAGGGCAGCACTTTGCGCATTGACGGGTGGGCGATTCAAATAAACAATAGCAACGCCATCTAGACGTTCAACTTCGATAAACTTCAGAGTCATTGGTTTGGTTTCCATTGATAGTATTCTGGTCTTTACTGAACGATAAACTTCACACCGCCATCCACCAGGCCCTGCAGCTTTCGGGCCTCTGCATCAAGGAAACCGGCAAACTCGGCTGGCGTGCCACCGACAACAAACAATCCTGCGTTATCGAGCACTTTTCGAACCTTCGGGTCTTTAAGCGAGGTATTCAATCCCTTATTCAATTTATCGATAACGGGCTTTGGCGTATTGGCTGGCGCCATGAAGCCAAACCAGCTACCAAAGACCATATCTATACCCTGTTCCTTGAAAGTTGGCACTTCAGGTGCTGCGGGATGTCTGGACTCATTCGCAATACCAAGTGCCCGTAACCGTCCCGCACGCACATTGGTAATGGAGCTCGGTCCGTCAAAGATGCCATCGACCAGGCCGGCTAAAAGGTCATTCATGGCCGGTCCTGTGCCTTTGTATGGAACATGAGTAAAACTCACACCCACCTGCTTGGCCCACAACTCAGCGGCAACATGGGGGCTTGAGGCATTGCCTGACGACGCAAACTTCAGATTACCTGGTGCTTTTTTCCCCTTCTTGATCACGTCATCAAGCGTATGCAAATCACTCTTTCCGGGCACAACCAGCATACTGCGGCTGTTGCCCAGCAACATGACCGGTGTCAGCGCAGCAGGCTCGTACGGCAGGTCCTTTCTCAGGATCGGATTGGATGTATATGCATAACTGGTTAGCAACAGCGTGTAGCCATCGGGTTTGGCTCTGGCAACCTGCTGCGTACCGATAATCGTGGCTGCGCCGCCTTTGTTTTCGACCACTACCTGCGTATCCCACAAACGCCCCAGATAATCACCAATCGAGCGGGCATATGCATCAGTGATGCCACCTGCGGCATAGGGCACAACAAGTGTAATAGGCCGATCCGGGAAGGTCTGCGCGTGCGCCGAAAACGCGCATGCCGCACATAAAGACGCAATCGCGATTTTTAATTTCGTTTGGTGTTTTCTCATGCTTTTGATCTCGGGAAGATATTGAACAGTCAATTATTTTTCATGTGTCACCGCAATTGCGGCACTATCGATGACCGCTTTCCAGCGCTTCTGCTCGCTGCGGACGAGGGCCTCCATTTGCTCAGGCGTACTGCCACCGAGCATGGAACCGGTTGAGGCAAACGTTGCCTGTAATGTCTTGTCGGACGCGACCTTATTGATTAACGTATTGAGCTTTTCAATAATGGCATCGGGTGTTGCGCCAGGCGCCGTAATGTAATTGACCGGTGAAGCTTCGAAACCGGTCAGTACATCGGCGATGGGTCGGATGCCCGGTTCAATGGCAGCCGGCTGCAATGTAGACACGCCCAGAGCCCGCACCTTCCCCGAGCGGATATGCGGCAGGTATACGCTGAGCGTATCGATCGTCATCTGCACGCGCCCTCCTACAATATCGGCCGCAGCAACAGAAGAGCCCCTGTAAGGTACGTGGGTAATGTTTATGCCAGCCATTTTCTTGAACAGCTCTCCAGCAAGATGACTGGTCGAACCAATACCCGAACTGGCAAAATTGACCTTGGCCGGGTTTTTCTTCGCGTAGTCGATCAATTGCTGTATTGAGATTGCAGGAAAGTCTCTGGTAACAACCAGAACATTGACGCCCGCCGTCAGTTTACTGACGGCGCGCAAGTCCTTGAATGCATCATAGGGCAAGTTATCTATCAGATAAGGTGCGGTCATTTGCTGGCCGGGCGTGGTGTACAAAAGCGTATAGCCATCGGGAGCCGCGTGCGCTACTCGGGCGGCACCCAGCGTGCCTCCTGCGCCCGGTACGTTCTCGACAATAACACTTTGCCCGACCAACGCGGACATCGCCTTTGCAAACCTGCGCGCACCGGTATCCGCTCCGCCGCCAGGGGCAAAAGGCACGACCAGGTGGATCGCTTTAATTGGAAAAGTTATTTCGTCAGCACCGACAGACGGCTGTGAACCGGTAAGCGCGACGAATGCCAAGAACACGGGTAACAAAATCCTCACCTTGCCTCCTTATTTTTTATAAGCCGCTCGGATCAGCTACTTGAACTTACCGAACGATCGTTAAGTTCAAACTATACAGATAGGCAAGAATCGGACAAATTAGGATTAACCCGCACAACCCAGCCAACCAGAACACAAGCTTATATTCACAGTAGAGTGAGGAGCAATCATTTGCGTTTCTGAGGCCAGCACCACGGCGCCGCGCGCTAGGCAAACATCCGTCTTAATTTGCGGATGACAAAATCGATGAACCTTCTTTGCAATTGAGTCATATGGAAAGTCTGTGTGGATATCACATACAAACGATCGCCGAAACCTTTTATTTGGCACTCTGGCAATAGCCTGACCAGGGAAGCATCATCCAGTTCTTTTTGTATCGAATAAGCCGGCAGCAAGCCAATGCCCTGGCCGCAGATCACGTTATCCCTGAGAAATGGCAACGATTCGGACTGCACCCGCAAGCTGAGCGGAATATGGACCGTGCTATTTTCACTTGTGATAACAGTAAGTTTGGGGCTAGCCACGGTGTAGGTAGGCGTAATAAATGGCAAGGTGGCCAGCTGCCCTGGCATCGTAATCGGCCCAATCGTTTCCAGAAGACCAGGCGCAGCACATATACACCAGGGCACAACGCCTATTTCACGGGCGACATAGTCCTGAGGAATATTGTCAATCGTTGTTATCTGCAAGGCAACATCAATTTCGGAAGACAGGAAATTCTTGATCCTGTTGCTGAAAATGATTGTGAAGGAAATATTCGGGTTCTCTTTGATGAAGTCGATCAGGACAGTGTTGAAATAGTCCTGGCCCAGGCTGGTCGGCACGCATAGGCGTATATGACCCTGCATTTCATTTTTCAGGCCCGATAGCTGACGCTGCGCATTATCCAGTTGCTCAAAGATTCCGACGCAATGGTCATACAGACATTGGCCTGACCCTGTCAGATCAATGTCGCGCGTAGAGCGACGGATCAGTTGCGTGCCAGTGCTGTTTTCCAGCGCCTTGAGTTTCTGGCTGACCCCCGAGCGGCTGATTCGCAATTTTCTGCCGGCGGCAGACAGCGAGCCTGTACGCACAATTTCATGAAAAACGTATAAAAGATTCAAATCGTATTCATAAGGTTTCATATGAAATACACCCTGCCTTGTGCATGCCGTCATTGATCATCGACTTGTATTGTAGGTGTTTTCCTTTATATTGTTCATAATTAATAAACAATCTGTTGAGGGCAACCGCGTTGTATCGGCAGGGCAGATTCGGTAAGCTTTTTCTTATAACGAAAGGACACGAGACAATGATCAAGGCAAATCTGGTTTTCAATGATGCCGTGGTGAGCAATGAAGCGCTAAATCGGCAAACGGACTTGCTGACCGGCGCATTCGAACAAGCGTGCATCACAGATACTGATGTGATTGCCATTTACCTGCCCAATTGCCCTTCGCTTATTGAAGCAATTGCCGCTTCAATGCTATACGGCAATAATTATTGTCCGATCAATTACCGGCTGACACCGGCCGAAGTCAGCTATCTGTTGCGCGACAGCGAAGCCAGAGTGGTTGTGACCTGCAACGAAGGCTACGAAAAAATCAAGGCGGTTGTGCCTAATGAAATGACGGTCATTCTTGCAGATCAAGAGCGTGGCCAAATCACCCGCACGCATACCTACTACAAACTGAATCATTCCGAAGTGGCCCCTCGCACGGCCCCGGCACTGCCTCGCTCCAGATATCTTGGCACCCATATGCCCTATACATCGGGCACCACGGGCAAGCCAAAAGGGATCGTACGGGCGAAAAAACAGCGGGCCGACATTTCCGCCTCGCCCGGCCTCATCGCCGGCGCACTGGGCATTGAAGGCGCGGGTGTGGCGTTAATGCCCGCGCCACTGCATCACAGCGCGACCAACAGTTATGTCCAGCAGGCGCTGTTATACAGCAGCACGCTTATCCTGATGGACAGATTCGATGCCGAAAAAGTCCTGCAGCTAATTGAAAAATACGGCGTAACGACTGCCTATCTTGTCCCCACGATGTACAAAAGAATGCTCGATCTGCCACAGGCGAGCAAAGAGAAATACGATTTGTCCAGCCTGCAGTTCGTTGCCTCTACCGGTTCGGCCTGCCCTGCCCCCGTCAAACGCCAGATGATTGAATGGCTCGGACCGGTCATCCATGAAAGCTACGCCTCCAGCGAAATGGGCCTGGTCACACTGATCAACCCGACCGAATCAGCGAAAAAACCCGGCAGCGCCGGCAAACCACTGGGCAATGCCCAAATCAGAATCCGGGCAAACGGAATATGGGCGCAAGCGGGCCAAAGCGGGCTGATTTACGCGCGACAACCCGCCTATGCCGACTTCACCTACAAAAACAATCATGATGCGCGCCAATCCATGGAGTACGACGGTTTGTTGACCGTCGGTGACATTGGATATCTGGATGATGAAGGATATTTGTATGTGACCGACAGACAATCGGATATGGTTATTTCTGGCGGCGCCAATATATACCCCGCCGAAATAGAACAGCTCATTCATCAGCGGCAGGACATTGAAGACACCGCCGTATTCGGCATCCCGGACGAGGAGTTTGGAGAAAGCCTGATCTGTCTGCTGCAGATGAAGGCCGGGCGGACATTGAACAAAGATGAATTCATCCAGTTTCTCAGGACGCATCTGGCAGGCTACAAGATTCCCAAAAAAATCGGCGTGGTTGACAAGCTGCCCCGCGAAGAGACCGGCAAGCTATTTAAAAAGAAACTGCAACATTCGCTGGCCGATACACCGATCACCTACCTTTAAACTATTTTTATAATAATCAGCAAACAGAGAGACAATCAAATGAAACGAATAACCGGATACCTATTGCTTGCGGCATTGACCATGAATACGGCAGCCCTGGCCGCCGACTTCCCGACCAAGCCAATTACGCTGGTTGTTCCTTACACAGCCGGCGGCCCGACAGACCAGATGGCGCGGTCGCTGGCCCAGGGGCTCGCCGAGCAATTGAAGACGCCGGTGGTAGTCGATAACAAGCCAGGCGCGCATACATCCATCGGCACCGGCTATGTTGCCAATGCTACTGCAGACGGCTATACGCTTTTGATGGCCAGCAACGGCAGCATGATACTGAACCCCTTGCTATACAAAAAAACACCTTACAAACTGGAAGACTTCAAGATCTTTGCCATTGCTACCGAAGCGCCCCTGGTCGTTGTCGTCAATCCTAAGCTCAAGGTGCGCAATATCCAGGAGCTGATCAGCTATTCCAAGACCGTACCAAAGGGACTGAACTATTCGTCCGTGGGCCAGGGCAGCCCGCTGCACCTGGCTACCGAGATATTGAATGAAGAGGCAAAAATGAATATGACGCATGTGCCCTACAACGGCACGGCGCAGGCGCTGACGGCCGTGGCCGCCGGGGACGTGGATTTGATGAGTGACGTTGTGAGCACCTCGCTGCCACTGATATCGGCAAACAAAGTGCGGCCCATCGCCGTCACAACGTCGGAGCGGCTCAAGGTGCTTGCAGATGTGCCCACTGTTGCGGAATCGGGCTTCCCGGGTTTTCATGTCGCCACCTGGTTCGGGCTGGCGGCGCAAAAGGACGTACCTGCAGCAGTCACTGAAAAGCTGCATAAGGCTGCGTACCAGGTCATTACCTCGGACAGCTTCAGGAAACGCTTCGAAGCCCTGGGCTTGATCGTACAAAAAAATCAGAATCAGCAGCAGGTTGATCAATTTGTCCAAACCGATCTGGCCAGCTGGAAACGGATTGTCGACCTGAAACAGCTTTCACTGGATTGATGGCATCGCTGAAAAATCACCTTATCGTATGAGAGCAAAATCTGGCGAGTGCCTGTTCAATCTGCCGCTTTTCACTGAGGCAGATTGAACAGGCGCGTTCACTGCAACAACGACGGATATCGGACTCAGGTTTTACCCCTAGCCGTCGTCGCATCTTTCGGATTACTGATAAACTGTACGGCACACCCGTTCGCAGGTCCCGTTTTCCGACAGCATTTGCACAACGCATGAGTTCACACCCGGCCAATTCCACCGCCCCCTGGACCTTTACCTCTGAAGGCGATCATTGCCTGATCATCCGTTTCGGCGATCGCATTGATCCGGCCATCAACGCGCGGGCGCGCCAGGCTGCGGAGCTCATTCACAACGCCGGCCTGCCCTATATCAGCGACCTGGTTCCCACCTTCACTACATTAGGGGTGTATCTGCATCCCTTTTATGCCGAGCCGCCTGTACACAAAACGCTGATAGACACCCTGACTGCCGTGCTGGCGCCACTGGCCCGGCTGCAAGACGCCGCCGCCGATAGTGTTACCGAAGCGACCCGACTGATCCGTATCCCGGTCTGTTATGACCCGGAACTGGGCATCGATCTGGCACAGATTGCCAGGCATTGCGAACTCACGGTAGATGAGGTGATTCAATTGCACACTACAGCGCCGGTTCGCGTTTTCATGCTCGGCTTTGCCCCCGGCATGGGTTATATGGGTTTGTCCGATAGCCGTCTTGCCATCGGCCGACGCAGCACGCCGCGCAATCGTCTGCCTGCCGGTTCGGTCGCCATCGCCAACCGCCAGACCGTCATCTATCCCAATGAATCGCCGGGCGGCTGGAATATTGTCGGCGCGACACCGTTGCGCCTGTTTGACCCGAGCACCCCGCCCTATGCGCTTTATGCTCCTGGCGACCAAGTGCAGTTCGAAGCCATCGACCGCGAACAGTATGAACAGATCAAGGCGCAACAACATGCCACGGGTTGAGGTAAGAACATGAGTCTGCTGGTGCTCAAACCCGGCCCCCTGTCCGTGTTTCAGGATGCCGGACGACATGGCTACCAGGCCTACGGTGCACCGGTCTGCGGCGTCATGGACCAGGTTGCGTACAGGCTGGCCAATGCCCTGGTGGGTAATCGCACGCCCTTGCCCGTGCTGGAAATGACGCTTTCCGGTCCGCAGATCAAATTCGAGCAGAATGCCTGCATCGCCGTTTGCGGCGCCCCTTTTTCCCTGCGATGCGACAAAAGACCGCTGGCGGTCAACCGCCCGCACCTGATTCGCGCCGGTCAGATACTGGACATCGGTGCGGCCCCCATGCTCAATGGTCGGCCGCAGGGTCATGCGCGCGCCAGCCTGGCCATTGCCGGCGGCGTACAACTGACCACCAGCATGGACAGCGCCAGCACAGACCTCAAAAGCCGCATGGGCGGCATTCAGGGACGTGCACTGGCTAAAGACGACACGCTTATTCTTAACCGGACGATCAATGCAACCGCCGTTGACGCGCTGGACAACTTTCTGGATGCCTTCCGGATCTATCTACCGGCAGGGCTCGGGCTGGCAGCACGACGACATATTCGGATTACCCGGGGGGTGCACTGGACCCTGTTTGACACCCGACAGCAAGCGCTGTTTCTGAATTCACCCTATCGCATTACCGCAAATTCGGATCGCATGGGCTACCGCCTTGACGGCCCTAGCCTGGAACCCGAACCCGGCTTGCAGATTCTCTCGGAGCCCACTGCTTTTGGCACTATTCAGGTTCCGCCCGATGGCCTGCCGATTATTCTGATGGCAGACCGCCAGACCACCGGCGGGTACCCCAAAATCGCCAATGTCGCCAGCGTAGACTTGCCTGTGCTGGCGCGCTGTTTACCCGGCGAGCGCCTTGAGCTGACACTGATCAGTCTGGACGAAGCGCACCAGATCTTCCGGCAACGCGAAGCGCTGTTTGCCCCATTGCTGCAAGCCCTGGCGCCGCTCACCACAAAAATTGCCGCTGCGTTCTCTGGGTGAAATGCTCAGGACCAATGGTGGCGTTATTTGGCGGGCTCCGTTTGTTGCCCGCCTCTTACAGGATAGAATGCGGTATAAATGCCGATATGACTGCCGCGTTTTCACATGCATGAGGCAAAGGGAAGAATTCCATGAAAAAAATTGATCTCAATTGTGATATGGGCGAAAGCTTTGGCGCCTGGACCATGGGTGACGATGCCGCCATCATGCCTTATGTCACGTCGGCCAATATCGCCTGCGGCTTTCATGCGGGAGATGCGCATACCATGCGGCACACGATGCAACTGGCACTGCAACAGGGCGTCAAGCCTGGCGCGCACCCTGGCCTGGACGATATACGCGGCTTCGGGCGCCGCCCCTTTGCGCTCACGCCCATTGCCGCCTATGACTTGGTCGTCGTGCAGATCGGCGCGCTTGCCGCGGTCGCCCGTGCCCAGGGCGGCAGGCTTTATCATGTAAAAGCGCATGGCGCCTTATATAACATGTCGGCCAATCATGCCGAACTGGCGGCGGCCATTGCCCAGGCGGTAGTCGATGTCGATCCGCAACTGACGCTGTTTGCGCTGGCTGGCAGCAGACAGGTAGAGATCGCCCGCGGCCTGGGCCTGAACGTGATGCAGGAAGTCTTTGCCGATCGTTCCTATCAGGACGACGGCACCCTGACCCCACGCAGTCAGCCCGGCGCCCTGATCGAAGATGTTGAGACATCCGTGGCTCAGGCGCTGACAATGGTGCGTGAGGGCTATGTGATCGCCCAGTCAGGCAAAAAGGTGGAGATCGAAGCAGACACGCTGTGCCTGCATGGCGACGGCGCGCATGCGTTGGAGTTTGCACGACAGATTCACGCCGTTTTTGCAAAGGAAGGGCTGCTGATGGCCCATTGAGGCTATTGCTGTGATGCACGATTAAGGAGGTCACCACACCTTGATCGTTGCCGGTCACGCTATTGTTTATTTTGTTGCCAGCCGACAATGATCATTATTGAATCTGTCACGAGGCGATCAACGCTCGGACATTGCCCGGCCAACCCGGCAGCCAGGGCCCCGCCGCTTTTTACCAGAGCCACAATACAGCGGAGGTCATCAGCAGATAGCGCAGGAACTTGCCGATGGTCATAAAGACAATAGACGGCAACAAGGGCAGGCGCATCCATCCGGCAACACCGCAAAGGGGATCGCCCACCACGGGCAGCCAGGAGAACAACAACGCTGCGGGGCCAAATCGGTCAAAATAATAGGTCATCTTGCCATGCCACCGCCCCCCTTCTTTTCCCGGGGCGGCAGGCGCCGGCGCAGCGTCGTCGCCTTCGGATAGGTATTTTTCTTCGGCCGCAACCGCCAGACCGGTCTCATCGACAATTTCACCGGCCGCCAGCGCCTGCTTGTGCTGAAATTTTTCGTAGGCGACCTTCGCCGCCGTACCCATATAGTAAGTGATCACCCCGCCAATGGTATTGCCCACGGTGGCGATCACCATGGCAGGCCAGAACATGTCGGGCGCAATTTTCAGATAGGCGATGACCACGGGCTCCGAGCCCAGTGGCAGCAGCGTGGCAGAGACAAGCGCAACGACGAAAATGCCGGGCAAACCGACAGTCGGAAGGGATAACACAGTCAGCATTTCCCTGACCCACAGCATAACTTCATGTTCCATAACTTCCCTATTGGACCGACTTTTTGAAAACGACGGTTCCGGCTTTAATCCCAAAATCAGATCCGCTATGTTAACCTTAAGCGCTCATTTGTATTCTCTTTTCTTTCAAAAATAACATGTCAACCGACTACCTCAAACGCATACTGACCTCTCGTGTTTACGATGTCGCAATCGAAACATCCCTGGAACCGGCAACCCTGCTCTCGCAGCGGATTCAGAATACAGTGCTGCTCAAGCGTGAGGACACCCAGCCGGTTTTCAGCTTCAAAATACGCGGGGCCTACAACAAAATGGCCAATTTGCCCCCCGAAGCGCTCAAACGCGGGGTGATCGCCGCCTCTGCCGGCAACCATGCCCAGGGCGTGGCCATGTCGGCCAAGCGACTGGGCTGCCGCGCCGTGATTGTCATGCCTACTTCAACGCCAGCTGTAAAAGTGGATGCAGTAAAGCGCCTGGGCGGCGAAGCGGTGCTGCACGGCGACTCGTACAGCGACGCCTATGAATTTGCCTGCACCCTTGAAAAAAAGGAAAAGCTCACCTTCGTGCATCCGTTTGACGATCCCGACGTGATTGCAGGACAAGGCACCGTTGCCATGGAAATCCTGCATCAGCACCCTGGCAAACTGGACGCGGTTTTTGTGCCTATCGGCGGCGGCGGGCTGCTCGCCGGCATTGCCGCCTACATCAAACAGTTACGCCCGGATGTCGCCGTCATTGGCGTACAGACAGAAGACTCCGATGCCATGGCGCGCAGTTTTCGCGCCGGACGCCGCGTCCATCTGAACGACGTCGGTTTGTTTTCCGATGGCACCGCAGTCAAACAGGTCGGCAGCGAAACCTTCCGCCTGATTCATAAATATGCAGACGATGTCATTACCGTCAATACTGACGAGTTATGCGCGGCAATCAAGGATATTTTCCAGGATACCCGCAACGTGGTGGAACCGGCTGGCGCGCTTGGCCTGGCCGGCGCCAAGCGCTATGTTGCCGAGCACGGCTGGAAAAACAAAACCGTCATTGCCATTGCCTCGGGCGCCAACATGAACTTTGATCGGCTGCGTTTTGTTGCAGAACGGGCCGACGTGGGCGAAGCCCGCGAAGCCATCTTTGCTGTTACCATGCCCGAAGAGCGTGGCAGCTTCCGCCAATTATGTACGCTGCTGGGTGACCGCAGTGTGACCGAATTCAACTATCGCATTTCCGACGCGCAACAGGCGCATGTCTTTGTCGGGGTACAGATCAGCTCACACGCTGAAGCCGACAAACTGGCCAACACCCTGCGCCGCAAGAAATTCGAAACCCTGGACCTGAGCCACGACGATCTGGCCAAGTCACATTTGCGGTATATGGTCGGCGGCCATTCGCCACTGGCAGATAATGAAGAATTGTACCGCTTTGAGTTCCCGGAACGCCCGGGTGCGCTGATGCGTTTCCTGGATACCATGAACCCGGAATGGAATATCAGCCTGTTTCATTACCGCAACCAGGGTTCTGATTATGGGCGGGTGCTGATCGGCATACAGGTTCCACCGGCCGACAAAAAGGCGTTCAAACAATTCCTCTCGCAAATTGGCTATCCTTACGAGAACGAAAGCAAGAACCCGGCGTACAAGCTGTTTCTGTAAAAACAACCCGGACAGCAGTCAGCCATATAGGAAACATATGGATGGCGCACAGCGGGCAGATCAGGAGAAACCAGCCTGTTTCCCCTGATGGCTTTGCGCGGTCCGTGCTGGTCTATCCGGGCCCGGCCTGGCAACGTTGCTCAATACCGGCAGCCCCTGTCATCCCCACATACGCTCGCAACAGGTGCCGCCTGGCTGTGGGGCCATGCTTGCATGGCAAACAATGGCCGTGCTCAGAACT
>NZ_JBQEAU010000070.1:0-23278 GCF_052108595.1 Advenella sp. | reverse complement strand
CTGCAGGGGAAAAAGCCCGAGAGCGTGATCAGTCAGTGCGGGTCGGGTGTGACGGCTTGCCATAATCTGCTGGCCATGGAAGTGGCAGGTTTATCGGGCGCTGCGCTGTATCCCGGCTCATGGAGCCAGTGGTCCAATACCGGCGGCGCGCCGGTCGCAATGGAGTGACGCGGGTGCGTTCAGTTGGCTAACCCAGTGTTGCCAGCTCGGGATTCCAGACAACTTCCCAGAGATGACCGTCCGGGTCAGAAAAATAGCCGGCATAGCCACCGTAAAAGGTATCCTGTGCCGGCTTGACAATGGTGGCACCGGCCGCTTGTGCTTCCTGCATTACGCGATCCACTTCGTCCTTGCTGTCTACATTGTGGCCGATACTCAGTTCGAGCATTGAGCGCGGTGTCTCAGATAGACCGGTATCGACAGCCAGACTCTTTCTGGGCCACAGGGCCAGTTTCAGGCCATTGTGCAAGTCGAAAAAAGCCACGGCACCGTTTTCGAATTCAGTACCGATGATGCCCTTTGTGGCCAGGCCCAGCCCATCTCGATAAAAGGCCAGGGACTTTTCCAGGTCTTCCACGCCCAGCGTCAGAACGGTGATATGGGGTTTCATGCGATGCGCTCCTGAAAAAAACTGCGGGTAAATAAAACGATGTATGAGATAGCCTGCCAGATGAGACTGACGCAAGCAAAGCCAAGGCAGCGCGGGAGTGAAGGAAAGATATGGTCAGTTTTTGAACCTTGCCCTGAACGGTCGTCATGCCTGATATTGTTGTTCCTTTCGTTCCCGCTGTTCTTGTAATAAAAACACAGAAAGCCTGGTTATGACAAGTGCATTATCTTTTTCTATATGCATCGTATCGCCATTGCCCGGAAAACCAATAGCGTCAGCGGTTGCTCTTTTTATGAAAAAACGTACGGGTGCGGTGGTATGTTTTCAAGGCATGAAACTTCCGCCGTTCACATCGAGAATTGCGCCGACGCAGTAGCCGGAATGTTCAGATGTGAAATAGGCTACAGCCTCGGCGACTTCTGACGGTGCACCCATCCGGGCTGCCGGAATTGCGCTGGCCAGACTAGTATTTGTCGTTGTATCGACAGCGGCAGTCATATTCGATTCGATCCGGCCGGGTGCGACACAGTTCACGGTTATGCCGTATTGTGCAACCTCTGCTGCCAGCACGCGCGCAAATCCCACTGTCGCAGCCTTGCTTGCCTGGTAGTGGGCGCCGGGAACGATGGTGCGGGTACGTGCTGCCTGGCTGGCAATCATGACGATGCGACCCCATCCCCTGTTATGCATACTTTGTAGGCACGTGCGCGTAACCAGAAACATTCCGTTCAGGTTGACCGCCATGACTGAATTCCATTCTTCCAATGACATGTTCATGACGGGACTCTTTTGCCCGTTTGCCTTTGGGGAAATGCCTGCGTTATTGATGAGAATGGATAAGTCTGCCCACCAATCTCCCAGCTGTTCTGGAAGCGTCTGGACTGCCTGGGGATCAGTGATATCGATCTGAACTGCACGCGCGTCGATAGCGCGATCACGCAGTTCCTGCGCCACAACGTGTACAGATGCTGAAATATCAACCAGGACAATTCGGTGTCCATCTTGCGCAAGACGCTCACCAATAGCCAGACCGATCTTGCCTGCTCCCCCGGTTATCAGTGCGACGGCGGGTTTGTTATTGATCATTCATTTCCTCTGATAGCGGTTATATCGGCGCGGCACCGATCGAAAGCCCGCCACAAACATACAATACCTGGCCGGTCATGAATCGTGCGTCGTTCGAGAGTAGGAACGCGATAGGTCCGGCGATGTCATTCGGTTCTCCCAGCCGACGCAAAGGGATGCGGTTTTGCAGTGCCAGCGTCTCTTCTTCAGTCATGGGATTGTTGCTGTGAAAAAGCGCAGTGCCAATCGGTCCCGGCGCAATAGCGTTGACCGTGATGCCGTGCTTGCCCAGTTCCAGTGCCCATGTTCGGGTATAGCCGATCAAGCCGCTTTTTGCAGCCGCATAGGCCGATCGGCGAGGCATTCCAAGCGCTGCCCGGCTTGAAATATTAATCACTGCTCCTCGTTGTGAGCGAATCAGGGACGGCAGGCAGGCTTGCACACATTGCAACGGGGCACGCACATTGATAGCAAGGATTCTATCGAGCTCTTCAATGGAGGTGTCTTGAACAGTGCTATTGGTTGTCAGCCCGGCGTTGTTCACAATGCTGTCGACTTCATTCTCTGCGCAGATCTGAGTCAGCGTTTCGGCGGTTGTCCGCGCGTCAGCCAAATCCGCACAGTAGAACTTGCCAGGAAATGCGCCTTCAGGCGCTGAACGCGCCAGACCGATAACCGTATGACCGTCCCGGTCAGCGCGTTCGGCCAGCGCCAGTCCAATACCACGGCTGGCACCGGTAATAAGCACGGTTCTTGGATTTTCCATTGTCGTCATTCCTTGGCCATGACCCCAGAGGCTTTAACAACCTTGGCCCATTTCTGGACATCTGCTTTGACCACGTCGGAGAAGGCCTGCGGCGTATTCGGGTCTGGTGGCATACCTACGCCGCGGTTGACCAGAGTATCTTGCGTTTCTTTATCGGCGAGCGATATATTTACCGCCTGATTCATCTTGTCGATAGTCGGTTTGGCAGTGCCCTTGGGCGCAAAGAGCCCGAACCAGGTCTGGACCGCAAAGCCGGGTACGCCGGATTCGCTCAGGGTAGGAATATCGGGCGTCAACGGCCATCTTTTTCCGGTCGTAACGCCAAGTGCACGAAGCTTGCCGGCATCAACATTGGGTTTGACAGTTGGCATATTTTCAAAAACGGAATCGACCTGTCCGCCCAACAAGGCAGTCATGGCCGGCCCGCTGCCATTGAAGGGAACATGCAAAACATCGGTGCCGGTTTCGATTTGGAACAGTTCACAGGACATATGGATTGTGGAGCCTGTGCCTGATGAGCCACAGGTCAGCTTGCCCGGGTTCGCCTTGGCATAGTCGATGTATTCTTTGACCGATTTAATGGAAAGCTTGGGATTGACCACCAGCAGATTCGGCACGATTCCGAACAGGGACACCGCCGCAAAGTCCGACGTAATATCATAGCCGGCATCTTTATAGAACGTGTGATTGATGGTATTGGCAGCGCTGCCCACATAGAACGTATACCCGTCAGGTTTTTCCCGTTTGACAGCGACAGCGCCGATGTTGCTGTTGGCGCCTGGCCGGTTGAGCACAATAATGGCCTGTCCCAGTTTTTCCGAGGTTTTTTTTGCGACGGTGCGGGCGACGATGTCTGTGGTGCCGCCTGCCGCATAGCCGACGATCCAGGTGATCGGATGGGCGGGCCATTGCTCGCCGTTGCTTGTTTGCGCATGGGAATAAGTAACAACGCTGGTGCCCAGTATAGAAATGGCACCTAATGTCAATATTTTATAGTTCATTTCAGTGTCTCCGAAGCCTCTTGTTTATGGTCGTTCTCAATTCGAAGGGCGTACGATTGAGATTCATGCCTGTCGTGCTAACGTGCACGCCATGTTTGCCGACATCAACAAAGGTATCATGGGACGTGCCGATGGTTTATACAATTTCAAGGCCTGATTGTTAATCGTTTTGCTATAAATATTAGATTACCTTTTGCCCGGTACGCGATACATCGCGATCAGTGGGGCAAGTGCTGACTACCAATCGTCTTGCTTAAAATACAAGACGCAAAAATCGACAAAAGACTGCACGAACGGGTCCATTGCGTGTTGTTTGCTTGCAATGCCCACTGATAACTGCGGACTTGTCTGCATCAGAGGAAGATATTTCACTCCATACATCGACAGCCTGCGCTGAGACTTTGGTACGGGACAGAAGCCCTGTCCTGCCGCAACAAGTGCGAGCGCAGTATGCATGGTGGTTATCTGCAGAAAATCACTCGTTTTGATCCTGTGCTTGATGAACAAGTCCCGAAACAACGCGCGCGTGCTGCCGCTGGCATGATGGCTCGGAAAACCTATCATCGGCTGATTATGCAATTCGGTGACCGATATTTGATCTCCGGCATGGGTCGTCCAGCCCTCAGGAATGGCAATCCAATAAGGCTCGGAGAATAGCCGAGTGACGACGACGTTCTGGTCATGCACGGGTTCCCGGACAAAGGCGAGATCGACATTTTCGGTTGTCAGGACGGCGATTTGATTCTGTGTTGCATGTTCAACCAGCTTGATCCTGACGTCTTTCCGGGTGTTGGCCCATTGCGCAAGCAATCGCGGTAAAAACGTATAGGCATGTGCATGTAATATTCCAAGGCGCAAGGTGTTCATGTTTCGTAATCGGGCATCCCGAATGACTTCTGCACACTGGTCAAGATCGGCAAGAATGCGACGGGCATGAGGAAGAAGACTTATGCCGTCATCGGTCAGCGATACGCTTCGCGTGGTACGGCAAAACAGGGCGCAGCCCAGTTCCTGTTCCAGTGCACGAATATGCTCGCTCAAAGGCGGCTGACTGATGCCCAGACGCTCCGCAGCGCGGCTGAAGTGCTGTTCCTCTGCGACGGCGACAAAATAGCGCAATTTTTTAATATCGATCATTTATCTTATTTTCATATTAATAATGGGATAAAACTATATTGGACTATCATAATAGTGAACAATTATACTCCCCTCTGTTGCTCAGATCAGAGCTCAATTGGAGGACAATTTCATGGAAATCAGGAAGCTTACCGGAACCATCGGGGCGGAGATTTTTGGTTTGGATGTATCCAAGCCGTTTTCGTCGGCGATTCTGGCCGATGTACGTCAGGCTCTGCTGGATCATTGTGTGATTTTTTTCCGCGATCAAGAGTTATCGATGCAGGAACATATTGCCTTTGTGCAGCAATTCGGTGAAATCAGTACAAGCCCGGTTTACAAGACGCTGGAGTCTCATCCGCAAATCATGCCCGTGATCAAGGAAGCCACGGATACTGGGATTATTGGAGACACCTGGCATACCGATGAAACATATCAGGAAATGCCGCCTCTGGGCTCGGTGCTGTATGCCCGGCAAGTGCCATCTTTCGGGGGAGATACCCTATGGTGCAATCTTTATCGGGCGTATGAGAACCTCTCGGATAGCATGAAAAAGCTGCTTGAAGACATGTCGGCCATCCATACCAACGAATACCTTACCGGCAATGTTGCCGCGCGCAACGAGGGACGATCAACAAAGCTGTTGGAGACAGTGGGTGTAAATTACGTGGCTCATCCGGTGATCCGTACTCACGAAGAGACCCAGCGGAAATGTCTTTTTATCAATCGCCCCTTTACGCATGCGTTCGAGGGCATGACGCGCGAGGAAAGCCTGCCCTTGCTCAATTATCTATACGATCACAGTACAAAGCCTGAAAACACCTGCCGCTTCAGATGGCAGAAGGGCTCAATCGCCTTCTGGGATAACCGCTGTACGATGCATTATGCCATTAACGATTATCCCGGGCAGCGGCGAGAAATGCATCGCATCACCGTCAAGGGCGTCAAGCCTCGGTAAAAACAGCCCAGTGCTCGAGCACGCATTTTTCCTGAACAGCAACGTAAGAAGCCGAGGCAGACGAGTACGTAGCGTTGTGCGATGCTAGCGGGTTGGTGAACGCAGTGCATCGGCAGGCGTATTGCCATCGAGCCGGATAATCGGTACTGCGCCTGTAGCGTTTTCGGGTAAACTGCTTTTGTCTGGCAATTTGAGCTGGATTACTTTGCAGATCAATACCGATTACAGCGATGAAACGAACGACAGGCATTCGCATGACCGTGTGGCTGGGCATACTCGCCGTATGCCTGGCCGTGTTCATGCCTGGCGTCAATGCATTGAAAAACCGCTATCAGGGCAGCGGCAACGACATTTTCATGGCTGATATCTGTTATGGTGCGCAGGCTGTCCAGGCGCCTGCCGTGGCTCAGAACAGCACGACATCGCCCGGGCTGCCGGCCAGCGGCCACAGCACACACGCAGACGCTGATGAGGCCACCGCTGGTTTAAGCATTACTCACGCCGCGCATGGCGGGATGCCGACATTGTTCGCTTCCCTGGCCGGTAGTGATTCTCCTGCCTCCTCAGGCCACAGCGCCGATCACAACGTCGAATGTCTTTATTGTGGCTTCTTCACCCATCATCTGCCGTTGCTGTACAGCGCAAACTTGCCGACCATGTCCTATGGCTTTGTCGGCCGGATAGCGCCACAACATCAGCATGCCTCCTATTATGCGCAGCCGGCCTTTGTGCCCCTGTCACGCGCCCCTCCGGTATTTTCCTAAAAAACGCTGTTCCCATGTCGACATGATGCTGCGGCTTAGCCTCGCAGTGCATCCTGTCGCCGCATCGTTATCTGTTTTTCAGGAAATCTCATGATGTCCCGTACGCGACACCCCTCGGCCGAAACTGCTGGTGCGGCCGCCTTGCCGATGGCCCGTTATGCCATGCTCTGGCGCTGGCATTTTTATGCCGCCCTGTTTGTCATGCCTTTGCTGATCGTGCTCGGTATTACCGGCACTATTTATCTGTATAAGCCTCAAATCGAGGCGGTGGCCTACAAGTCGCAGCTGTATGTCACGCCCCAGGCCTCGCCCAGGCTGCCGCAGCAAACGCTCTATGAAATCGCCCAGGACAGTACGCCTGTCGGCGTACCTATTCTGACGGCTGAAATTCATAATGCACCCGATCGCAGCGCGCAATTTACCTATTCGGATCCGGTGCAGGGCAAGTCCAGTATTTTCTTGAATCCTTATTCGGGCCAGGTGCTGGCCAAAATGCCCACGCTCAACTTCAACGCAACCTACTGGATCGGCCTGGCGCGCCAGATTCATCGCGGTCTGCTGCTGGGTAAAACCGGAGAAGTGTTGATGGAGCTGGCTGCCTGCTGGACGCTGATCATGGTCGGCACTGGTGTGGCGCTGTGGTGGCCACGTCGGAAAAATGGCCTGAAACAGGCCATGATGCCGGATGTGAAGAAAAAGGGCCGCCCGTTCTGGCGTGAAATTCATGCAACATTGGGCATTATCCTGGCTGCCGGCGCGGTGTTTTTTGTCCTGTCGGGGCTGCCATGGACCAGCACCTGGGGCACGCAGTTCAAGCAGTTGGTGGCGCAAGTCAATTTGGGCTATCCACCGGATCCACCTGGCAGCACGTCGCAGGCGCATGAGGGGCACAAAGCAGAGGCAGTTGCGCCCACCCGCGTGCAGGATTTGCCGCTGGAGCATACTGCCTGGGGGGCGGGTCTGCTGCCTGTCCCGCAATCGGGATCATCGGCGCAACAGCCGCGCGCTTCAGTGCATGCAGAGCACCGGGGCCAGCATCACCAGGCGCATGAGGCGAATGAGGCGCAGCCAGGCCACGACAATCATGCTGCCCATGGTGCCGACAAGGCAGGCGCAAACAATGCGATGGCGATGCCCAGCGGCCATGGCCAGCATGAAGGGGCAGCCGAGCCGATTCCGCTGGATCAGGTCATGGCGTTGGCGCACGCCAGCAATATTGCCGACGAGTATTCGATTGCGCTTCCGGCGAACCGCTCCGGCGTCTATTCGGTCTCCTATTACCCGGGTGATCCCACCGGCGAAAAAGTGATGAATGTGGATCAGTACAGCGGCAGGGTCATCAATGGCGTTTCCTATGATCAGTACGGCGTGATCGCGAGAATTATTTCCTTTGCCGTGTCCCTGCATATGGGCACCTATTTCGGCTGGATCAACCAGTTGCTCTGTGCCATTATTGCCCTGGGCCTGTGCACCATGGCCGTGACCGGCTTTGTCATGTGGTGGAAACGTCGTCCGGCGGGCGGTCTGGGCGCGCCCCGCGTTCCCGATGCGCTACCCAGCATGCGGGGCTGGATGATCGGACTGGTGATGTTCGGCCTGGTCTTTCCTGTGACCGGCGCAAGCATGCTGGTAGTATGGCTGCTGGACCGGTGGTGTATGGCTCGTTATCGTCGCGTAAATGGGTTCAGGACAAACACGGTGTGATAAGGGAATGTCGGAGAGGCTGACCGGATATTCTGTCGGTTGGTATACTCTGTCCCTGGACAAACAACCCCACGGATGCATTGCTGTATGAAAACCCTGCTCGCTGTATTGATGGGATGGTGCCTGGGAGCGCTTGCACCTGCGGCTGCACAGAGCACCGAACAGGTCTCGCCCTGCATTGCGCATACGTCGCAAAATAGCGCGCATGTGCATATCGTCAAGATCGATTTGTCCTGCCCATCGATTCAGCTGGTGGGTACTGCGATTGGAACGGCACCCACCACAGTCAAGAATTTTGCGTTTCGCAATCGACTCAATGTCGCCATCAATGCCTCTTTTTTTGACCCTCAGTACCGGCCGCAGGGCCTGGTCATCAGCGATGGTCGTCGCTGGAGCAACACCCGCGATACGCGCCAGCACGCGTTTCTGGCCTGCACGGCCGATAACCGTTGCCGGATCGATAAGCCCAACCATAAGGCCAAGGTGGATCCACAGTGGCGTACCGTCATTTCAGGATGGCAGAATCTGCGCGGCGGCACCTATGTCTGTCCACGAGGCGCTTCAGCCAGTTGCAATCGCAATGCGCGCGGGGCGCATCCGCGTACGTCAGTGGGTCTCAGTCGTGATGGGCGCTGGCTTTATATTGTTGTCGTAGAAGGCAGGCTGCCTGGTTTTGACGGGTTTACATTGAACCAGCTTGCCAGGCTGTACCGTTCGCTTGGCGTGCGCGATGCGATCAATCTGGATGGGGGCAGCAGTACCACTTTGGTCATCAATAACAAACGCGTTAACGTCCTGCCATCGCGTCAGCTGTTTCTGGAGCGCAGTGTCGCAAATCAGTTCGGTATTCGCGACACTACCGTGCGCTAGGCACTGATCGCCGCACTATTTCACTTGTGGATTCGGGCTGTCATTTCCAGCTCGCGTCGACTTTCGAAATAACGCTCCATGCCGGTCACCGGATCGGTAAACTGCATGCTGCGCGCCAGCAGCTGCAAGGGGTTGTCAAATGTTTCATCAGTGCGCAGCGGTTTGAGTTCCGGATAGTATTCGTCATTGCAAATGGGCATGCCCAGGGCATTCATATGCACGCGCAATTGATGCTTCCTGCCCGTGACCGGCTCCAGCCGGTAATGACCCAGTGTGCCGTTGTGCGCCAGAAGTTCAATCCGGGTGCGGCTGTTGGGCAGGCCGTCAATTTCGTGCATGACAAAGACCTGTCCGCTGCGACGGATCAGGCTTTCGCGTAATAGGGGGAACGTCAGGTCACCACGCCAGGGTGCGACTGCTTCATAAATTTTGTGTACGGATCGGGTTTGGAATAAGGTCTGGTACACGCCGCGGCGATCCCGGTCTGCGCAGAACACCAGAACGCCGGCCGTGTCCCGGTCCAGTCGGTGAATGGGGTTGATATGCGGGTTACCCAGTTGATCGCGCAGACGCACCAGCGCCGTCTGGTGCAAATGGCGGCCCCCGGGAATACTGGCCATGAAATGAGGCTTGTCGATGGCAATCAGCAATTCATCCTGGTACAGAATGTCGATATCGAACGGAACGACCGTTTCCACGGGCACTTCCCGGTAGTACCAGAGCCAGGTGTCGGGAGGGAAGGGGCTCTCCAGCGAGAATGGCTTGCCCTGCGGGTCCACCATATCGCCTTTGGCCAGCCTTGCCCGAAGAACGTCGGCGTCCATACGTGGGAACTTGGCGAGCATAAAGCTCAGCAGATCGGGCCAGGTTTCGCGCGGCAGGTAGACCCGGCTGGGCGCGACGCCATTTTTGACAGGAAGCGGGGGGAGCACAGACATACAGCAGGCAAAGTGTGATGAAAATAAAAACCGCAAATAGGAAATTGCAGGACGGGCAGATCGGTTGTATATGGCAGATGAAATGATGCTGCGGCGGTGCTGTTGCTATTGCAATTGGCATGGCGCATTGTCCGCTACATACCAGGGCCCTGCCGCTTTAATGCTTGTCCGGTTCGCGGCAGGCACCGCTTGCGACGATGCCTGCCATTGCCAATAGATTACCTCAGAGCAGCCAGAATGGCTTCGACGGTTGCCTTGGCGTCGCCGAAACACATGCTGGAGTTCTCGCGGAAGAACAGCGGGTTCTGCACGCCGGCATAGCCGGTGTTCATTGAGCGCTTGAACACCACCACATCACGCGCTTTCCACACTTCCAGTACCGGCATACCAGCAATGGGGCTGGCCGGGTCTTCGCTGGCAGAGGGATTGACTGTATCATTGGCGCCAATGACCAGGACCACATCGGTATCAGAAAGGTCGTCATTGATTTCGTCCATTTCCAGCACGATATCATAGGGAACCTTGGCCTCGGCCAGCAGCACGTTCATATGACCGGGCAGGCGGCCTGCAACAGGATGGATGCCAAAGCGCACGTCAATACCTTGCTTGCGCAGCAATGATGTGATTTCAGCGACCGGATACTGCGCCTGCGCCACCGCCATGCCGTAGCCGGGGGCGATGACCACGGAACTGGCGCCCTTGAGCATCTCGGCCACGTCTTCGGGCTTGATCTCACGGTATTCGCCGGTCTCTTCTTCGCTGCTACCACTGCTGCTACCATCCGTGCCGAACCCGCCGGCAATCACTGATAAAAACGAGCGATTCATGGCCTTGCACATAATGTAGGACAGAATGGCGCCGGATGAACCGACCAGGGCGCCGGTCACGATCAGCAGGTCATTGGCCAGCATGAAGCCGGCTGCCGCTGCGGCCCAGCCTGAGTATGAGTTGAGCATGGAAACTACAACCGGCATATCGGCGCCGCCAATGGATGCGACCAGATGCCAGCCGAAGGCCAGTGCAATGATGGTCATGATAATCAGTGCCGTTGTGGAGCCGCCGTTAGAGACGAAGATCCACAGCAGGATGAAAGACACAACCAGCGCCGCGGCATTGAGCTTGTGTTTGTGTGGCAAAGACAGCGGCTTGGAGCTGAAGCTGCCGCGCAACTTGCCAAAGGCCACAATCGAACCGGTAAAGGTGACTGCGCCAATGAACACGCCCAGGAATACCTCGGTCAGGTGAATATTGAGTAACGCGCCTTCGGGCATGGCGTGCTGTTGTGCTTCGATATAGCTGTTATAGCCGACCAGCACGGCGGCCAGACCCACGAAACTGTGCAAAACGGCAACCAGTTCAGGCATCTGGGTCATCTCTACCTTGCGTGACAGATGCAGGCCAATGGCGCCGCCGATCAGCATGGCCACGATCACCCAGATCACCGAGGCGGAGTTGGGGCCCAAAATGGTTGCGATCAAGGCGATGGCCATCCCGGCCATGCCGAAACCGTTGCCATAACGGGCGGTGTCCTGGCGGGACAGACCGGCCAGACTGGCAATGAAAAACAATGCCGCAATAATGTACGCGGCCGTAACGAATCCTGCACCCATCTTATTCTCCTTTGCCTTTCATGAACATTTTCAGCATGCGCCGTGTAACGAGGAAACCACCGGCAATGTTAATGCTGGCAATGAGGATGGCGATAAAGGCCAGGATATTGACCAGGCCGGAGCCGTGGCCGATCTGCACCACGGCGCCGATCACAATGATGCCGGAAATGGCATTGGTGACCGACATCAATGGTGTGTGCAGGGCGTGTGTCACGTTCCAGACCACGTAATAGCCGACAACGCAGGACAGGACAAACACCGTGAAGTGAGACAGAAATTCTGCGGGCGCGTTGGTGCCGATCCAGGCAAAAATCACGCATACCAGGGCCAGGACGCCGAATTTGAAGGCGGGCGATTTGGGTGGTTTGACTGGTTTGGGTTCTACTTTCTTGGCTGCAGGCTTGTTGGCCGCTGCGGAGACCTGAATCGCCGGAGGCGGGTAGGTAACGCTGCCGTTATGCACAACGGTCATATTGCGAAAAACAGTGTCTTCCTGGTCCAGCAGAATCTGCCCGTCTTTTTCCTTGCTCATGAGCTTGCTCAGATTCACAAGGTTGGTGGCGTACAGTTGTGAAGACTGGGCGGGCAGGCGGCCGGGCAGGTCGGTATAGCCAATGACCTTGACGCCGGACGCGGTCGTGATGACCTGGCCGGGCTCGGTGTATTCGCAATTGCCGCCAGCTGCGGCAGCCATATCCACGATGACCGAACCGGCGCGCATGGAGTCGACCATTTCACGTGTGATCAGCTTGGGTGCAGGTTTGCCGGGAATCAGGGCTGTGGTAATGATGATATCCACTTCTTTGGCCTGCTCGGCGAACAGCGCCATTTCCGCCTTGATGAATTCTTCGGACATGGTTTTGGCATAGCCGTCGGAAGACGAGCCGTTTTCATCGCCAAACTCCAGTTTCAGGAACTGGCCGCCCATCGATTCAATTTGTTCGGCCACTTCCAGGCGGGTATCGAAGGCGCGTACGATAGCGCCCAGCGAACCTGCGGTACCAATGGCTGCCAGACCGGCCACACCGGCACCGATAACCAGCACTTTGGCTGGTGGCACTTTGCCGGCAGCAGTGATCTGGCCAGTGAAAAAGCGTCCGAAATGATGCGCGGCTTCAATAACGGCGCGATAGCCGCCAATATTGGCCATGGATGACAAGGCATCAAGCGATTGGGCGCGCGAAATACGCGGCACCATGTCCATGGCCAGCACGGTGATGCCGTGCTCAGACAGTTTCTGCACGAGTTCGGGATTTTGTGCCGGCCAGATGAAACTGACCAGCGTGGCGCCCGTTTTCATGCGGGCAATTTCAGTGTCGTCGGGCGCATTGACCTTGTAGACGAGGTCAGATTGCCACACCTGATCGGCAGGGGCGATGCTGGCGCCCGCCTTTTCGTAGGCGGCATCGTCAAAGCTTGCTGCGGCGCCTGCGCCTGATTCGATCACAACGGTGAATCCCAGCTTGAGCAGCTGTTCTACCGAGGTCGGCGTGGCGGCGACACGCGTCTCCCCGGCAAGTTGTTCTTTTACTATCCCTATCTGCATGCAGATCTCCTTTGTAGCCTCCCCGTTTTCGGGGCGTCAGTAACCGGAAAGTTACATCATACGGAGACTGACGTGTTTTGCAAGGCGATTGGCCTGATCAGGCGTTTTTGCTGCCAGATTGTGCATTCCTCAATCAGCAGGTGACCCATTTGCGTGCGCCGTTGGCCAGTCAGACGCGGCGTGATTGCGCCAAAGCTGAAGGCCACTTGCGTGATGGCTGAGACCGAGAATGCATAGCCCACGCCGGCAACGCCGGGTGTGATGGTGCTTTCAATCGAGGCATAGCCGTTGCGCCTGGTCAGGTGGCATTTTTCCAGCAGCATGGGCAATGACAACCCCGACTTGCGATAGATCTGTTCATGCCGTTTGTAGATCACCTCGATGTCGGCGTCGGTATGTGTTGCCAGCAATGCGAGGCCGCCGGCGCCAATGCCCAGAAGACGCCTTTCACCGACGCCAATGGTGAATATGCGCACCGGAAATGCACCGTGTTCGCGAAGCAGGCACAGCACCTGATCGGCTTGCTGTATGACCAGGAAGACGGTGTCTTCGGACAGGCGCGACAGCTTCATGGCCAGGGGGCGCAATTGATCGATCACCGGCGCATGGTGCATGGTGGAAAAACCCATTTGCATGGCGTCGATGCCCAGTTGAAAGCGTTTGCCGTCGGTTTCGCGGCGCGCAAAATTTTCTTCGAGCAGGCAGGTGAGCAGCCGATGCGCCGTGGAGCGTTCCAGCCCGCTTAAGGCGGTCAGCTCACTCAGCGTCAGGCCGTGTTCATTGTGCTGCGCGATCAGGCGCAGCAGCGAGAGTGCGCGGCGGATGCTCTGTGCGCCGGCTTGCTGTTTGGTGTCCATAATATGGGAATTTATTAAAAAACATTTTGTATTGTAGGAGTGGTTGATGCGTTAATGCAATCAAAAGCGACATTCAACAGACCTCGCCATGGGTCATAAAGGAAGAGACAATGGGCTATCAGCATATAGAGGTATCGGATCAGGACGCCATACGAACGATGACATTGGCGCGGGCCGGGGCGCGCAATGCGCAGAGCCAGGCGCTGCTGGATGAACTGGATCAGGCCATGCGTGAGGCCGCTGCCGATCAAACTGTCAGGGTCGTGATTATTGGCGGCGCAGGTGACCATTTTTCTGCCGGCCATGATTTGAAGGAAGCCCAGGCCAGCCGTGCCGATTTCAGCGTAGAGCAGCGCTGGGCCTACGAGTCGCTGCGGTACTTTGATTACTGCATGAGAATCTGGGATTTTCCCAAGCCGGTCATCGCCCGGGTGCAAGGGGCCTGCGTGTCCGGCGGCTTCATGATCGCCAATATGTGCGATCTGGTGGTCTGTTCCGACGACGCGTTTTTTTCCGATCCCGTTTGTCATACGCTGGCAGCTGCAGCCACCGAGGTCCTGATTCATCCATGGGTCATGGGATTGCGTTGCGCAAAGGAAATGTTGTTTACCGGCGAGCGAGTAACCGCCGAGCAGGCCTTGCAAATGGGCATGGTCAACCGCGTTGTCCCGCGCGCGCAACTGAACGATGAAACCATGGCGCTGGCGCGACGGGTTGCAGCGGCACCGCCGTTTGCCCTCACGCTGGTCAAAAAATCGCTGAACCGGACACTGGATGCACAGGGTCTGCGTACCGCACTGTCTGCTCATTTTGATGTTCATCAGCTTTCGCATATGAGCGACGAGTTTGCCCAGGTCAAGAAAAAAGGTCTGGCCCAGGCGATCCAGCGCAACAAAAGCGGTGACAGTGCATGAGTCTTGAACCGTTATTGAATCCGCGTTCCATTGCGATGATCGGGGCCAGCGACAATGCCGGCCGCATTGGCGGCATGCCGCTGGAGCTGTTGTCGCACTTCGGTTTTGCCGGAGAGGTCTATCCGGTCAACCCAAAATATGACGAAGTGTTCGGTTATCGCTGTTACGCGCAGGTCGAAGACTTGCCCGAAGTGCCGGATCTGGCTGTCCTGGCCATTGGCGCCCGCGATGTGACCGCCATGTTGCGGCGCTGTCATGCCGTTGGCATTCGCGCTGCCGTGGTCTATGCCGCAGGATTTGCTGAAGAGGGCGCAGCAGGCTTGCTGCTGCAGCAGGAACTGGTGCAGTTTTGCCGAGAAAGCGGCATGCAGGTGGCCGGCCCCAACTGCATGGGCCTGGCCAACCTGAATACGCGTGCATTCACGGCATTTGCCGCCATCTTCAAAACCGCCAGCATGCAAAGCGATACAGGCTGCGTCAGCGTGCTCACGCAAAGCGGTAATGTATGTTCTGCGCTATACGGGCTGGTGCGTGCCCAGGGCTTGCCCGTTTCACATTTCATCAATACGGGCAATGAGGCGACGGTGGATTTTGCACAGTATCTGGCGTATCTTGCGGATGATCCGCATACCGAGATTGTGCTGGGCTATGTAGAACAAATTCGCGATGGTCGGCGATTCATTGACGCCTGCCGGCGCTTTCAGGCGCAGGGCAAAGTGCTGGTGGTGCTCAAGGCAGGCGTGACCGACAAGGGCGCGGTGGCCGTGCAATCGCATACGTCTGCTTTGGCGGGCGATCAAAAGATATACGAAGCAGCCTTTCGCGATCTGAATGTGATTGCTGCAGACGACTTCGCGCAAATGGCCAATATAGCCATGCTGGCGCGGCTGCGCCATCGGACCGCAGGCGCGCGCATTGGCGTGGTGACCATGTCGGGCGCACTGGGTGCGATCCTGACCGATCGTTTCATTCAGGCCGGCCTGCAGTTGCCGGATCTTCCCGACGATGTACAGGCGCAACTGCGCCAGGGCATTCCGGCTTATGGCATGGTGGGCAACCCTGTGGATGTGACCGGCAATATTGTCAATGATCCGCAATTTATCGTGCAGGTGCTACAAGCGCTGGCGATCACGCCCGCACTGGACACGGTGGTGATCAATGCGCCAGGGTATATGCTGGACCGCATGGCGCAGCCGCTGATTGATGTCGTACAGAAATATCCGCGCCTTTTTGTTGCAATCGATACCGGCAGCGCGAGCTGCCGTCAGGCCTTGCGTGAGGCGGGCGTTGCCGTGTTTGACGATTTGGGACATGCGGTCAGGGCATTGGGACCGTTTTTGACTTGGCAGGAACGTCGTGGCCAGCCGAATGCGCCAGTTGATGACACTTGTGATGGCCATACGTGGATTGATTCGCAACCGATGGCCGGGCGAGTCAAGGCGGCGAGCGGCCATGCCCGGATTGATGTGCCACATTTACCCTGTCACGAAGGGGACGCCCGCCACTACCTGGCTGGTTTCGGTTTGCCTGATCCGGATGTGCGCATTGTCGGGACGCGTGAAGAAGCGGCTGCGCTGGCTGACCAGTTAGGCGTGCCGCTGGCGATGAAAGTGGTCAGCGCCGATCTGGCGCACAAGACAGAGGCAGGTGGCGTGTTGCTCAATATCACGGGCGCGCAGGCTGCGGCCCAGGCATATGAGCAAATTTTGGAAAACTGCCGCAACTATCAGCCCGGCGCGGCGATTGCAGGTGTGATGATCACGCCAATGCAGCAGGGCGTGGCTGAGTTGTTGGTGGGCGCTACGCGCGACCCTGTATTCGGACCGGTGTTAACGGTGGCGCTGGGCGGAATCATGACCGAAATATATCGTGATACGGCACATGCTCTTTTGCCGGTCACACACAGCGAGGCGGTGCAACTGCTGCGCAGCCTGAAGGCCTTTGCCTTGCTGGACGGTTTTCGCGGTCGACCAAGCGCAGACGTGGATGCCGCAGCACAAGCCATGGTGGCTGTGGGGCACGCATTTGTGGCGGGCCAGCCGATACTGGATCAGATCGAAATCAATCCGTTGCTGGTGCGGCAAGCCGGCTCGGGCGTGGCGATGCTGGACGCCCTGCTGCTTGCAGATACAGCGACGCAGGCATCAGTGGTGCAGGGGTGATCATACGGTAGCGGCCTGGTCTGCGTAGATGTTCTTTTTTGGTAGGCGCTGCTGTCTGCCTCAGTGGCCGGACCGGCACAGAGCTAATGCAGGGATGACAGACGGGTAAGAGCCGCCGTGCCGACTAGAGCGGCAGAGGTGTCCGTAAGTACCGTTGTCATGAAAGTAACGTATCCGAAATGCAGTTGTGGTAGCAACACGTGGTTTGAAGTCAATTGAATAAAACAGAACGGAGACAAACAATGCAAAAAAAACAAACCTTACTCAAGTGGATGGGCCCGGCCTTGCTGATGGCAACGGGTGCGCTGGCGATCTTGCCGGGAGCGGCACGGGCAGCTTACCCGGACAAGCCAATTACGATCGTGATCCCCTTTGCTGCCGGCGGTGCCGCCGATACCCTGGGCCGATTGCTTGCTGACAAGATTGGTCAGAAGGTCAAGCAGCCGGTGATTGTGGAAAACAAACCGGGCGCAGGCACGCTGATCGCGTCGCAGCATGTGGCGAACGCCAAGCCCGACGGCTATACGCTACTGCTGGCCGCATCTTCGCTGGGCACGATTCCCAGCATCAACAAGAACGTCAAATACGACCCGGTGAAAAGCTTTGTGCCGATTACCCAGGTTGCCTCGGTGGTCCATGTTATCTCTGTCAACCCTGAGGTGCCGGTCAAGAACGTAAAAGAGCTGATCGAATATCTGAAGCAAAACAAGGGCAAGGTGAGCTACGCCTCGCTGGGCACCGGATCCTCGACGCAACTGGAAGCCGAGATGTTCAAGAATATGGCCAATGTCGACATGCAGGATATTCCTTATAAAGGCAGTGCGCCGGCGTTGACTGATCTGATCTCCGGGCGGGTGCAGGTCATGTTCGATGCCTGGGCATCAACCGGGCCTTATGCCAAGGCAGGCAAAGTGAAGGTGCTGGCTGTGACGACGGACAAACCGTCGCCTTCTATTCCCGATATGCCGACCATTGCCCAGGCGGTGCCCGGTTTTTCTGCCATGCCCTGGCTGGGGCTGGTCGCGCCCAAAGGCACGCCTGCCGAGGTCGCGCAGGTGATTTACAAGGCGGTGCATGAGAGCGTGCAGCAGGACGATGTGAAAGCGAAATTCAAAACGCTGGGGCTGGATGTGATTGCCAGCGATCCGGCCACTTTCGGCCAGTTCATCAGCAAGGATGTCAAAACCTGGGGCGAAGTGATCCGCAAGGCCAATATTACGGTGAACCCATAATGACAGATGAAATGCTGCCACAAAGCCCCGAGGCGTTCCGTGCTTATGTCAGGGCGTGGATGGCAGAGCATTATGCGCAGTTCCAGCGTGACTGGCCCGGCAGGATCGATCCGGTCTCGCTGCAATACCGGCGAGCCTGGGAAGATACCCTGTGCCGCCACGGCTGGTCCGGACTTGGCTGGCCGCGGGAATATGGGGGCAAGGCGCTGCCGCTGTCACATCAGGCCATATATCTGGAAGAGCTGGCCCGCAGTGGCGCGCCTCTCGGGGTTAATCTGATCGGACATGGCATTTTCGCGCCGACGCTATTGCACTTTGGTTCGCCGGCGCAAAAGGCGCGGTATTTACCGGCTATTTTGCACAATGAAGCGATCTGGTGCCAGGGTTATTCGGAACCGGGGGCTGGTTCCGATCTGGCGGCGGTAACCAGCCGGGCGCGTAAAACGGACGGCGGCTATGTTCTGGATGGGCACAAAATCTGGACGTCCTTTGCCAATCTTGCCGATTACTGTTTTGCTTTGGTTCGTACCGACCCGAACGCGCAACGACACCGCGGCTTGAGTTTTCTGCTGGTGGACATGCGCCAGCCCGGTGTCCGGGTCGAGCCCATTCGGCAACTGACCGGCGAGGCAGAGTTCTGTGAAGTTTTTTTTGAACAGGTCAATGTGCCATCGGATTGCCTGCTTGGTCAGGAGGGCGATGGCTGGCGGATGGCGATGGCTGCAGCCAGCTTCGAACGCGGCACCTATTTCATTCCCCGGCTGGTGCAGTTCGAAGGCGAGCTGGGGCGGGTGCGCGGGCTGATCGACAGCGTGGCGCAGGGTTTGAGCCCGATCGCGCTGCAGAACTACCGACAACGCTGGGCAGCCTTGTTCGCCGATAGCATGGTATTGCAGTTGAAATCACGTCGCGCTTTGCTGGCCGCCATGAACGGAGATCCGCCAGGCCCTGAAGGTTCGTCAACCAAGGTGCATTGGAGCGAGGCGCACCAGCGCATGCTGGATTTGGCGCTGGAATTGCTTGGATTGAACCTGTGCGCGCCTGCCATGCAGATGCAGGCCGAAGCGGCATTCTTTGCGCATGCCAGCCTGTGGTCACGGGCCGAGACCATTTTGGCCGGCACCTCGGAAATTCAGCGCAACATTATCGGTGAAAAAGTACTGGGACTGGCAAAGGGATAGAGATGCAACATACCGATGACGATTTGCTGCTAGACCCGGTCCGGCGGTTTCTTGCCGAGCAATGCCCGCTGACGGCGCTGCGTGGCGCCTTGCTGACAGACAAACCACTTGCAGGGGGCGTATCAGGGGGCGTCTTACGGCCAGCGCCCGGGTCGGCATCGCTGCCGAGCGGCAAGGTCGCTGCCGATGATGCCAGTTGTAATGGCCATATATTTGCCAGGTTGTGGTCGCAGTTGTGCGAACTGGGCTGGCCGGGGTTGCTGGTGGGTGAAGCCCGCGGCGGTATCGGACTGGGCATGTCGCAGGCCGTCAAGGTCATGGAGCTGGCTGGCAGCGCATTGCTGCCGCTGCCACTGGGTACGTGGATGAACACGAGCGCATTTCTGTCTGAGCAGGCTGCGCACTCCCCGGTATCTCAATGGCTTGATCGCTGCATGCATGATGGACGCCTTGCCGGATTTGCCATCGATGCCGGCCAAAACAGACTGTTTGTACCGTATTGTCGTCATGACAGCCAGATATTGTTCCTGAGCTATGCGCAAGGCAAGGTTTGGGCCAGGGTGGCTGATGGTATCGCTGGCGGTCCGGGCATCGATCCGTTTATACATAACGGCTGGCTGGGCGCACCTGTATGGCAAATGCAGGACGATTTCGCATGTGATAAGGTCAGTTGGGATGCCTTCGAACTGCGTTCCCGTATGCTGGTGGCCGCCGAGCTATTGGGGGTGGCGGCGCGGGCCCTGGACATGACCAGTGCGTATGCACGGGAACGGCAGCAGTTTGGCCGTCCCATCGGCAGTTTTCAGGCGATCAAGCATCGGCTGGCCCAGGACTGGATGGACCTGGACAATGCCCGTTTGCTGTTGACACAGGCTGCAGCGTGTATGGATTCGGCAAATACAGATCTGGCACAGGCTTGCCCTGAATTGCCAGACCAGGAAGTCCGCCGCGGCGCAGAGCTGGCCGGGCCGACGCTTGCTGCACAAGCACAAGACAGGGCGGATCAGGGCGCAACGGGCGAGACATACATTGAAGAAACGACCCTGATGGCGATATTGGCCGAGCATACGATCCAGCAGGCTGCCAGCACGGCCGTGAGAAATGCCCTGCAGGTGCATGGCGCGCTGGGCATGACCTGGGAATGCGATGTGCATTTTTATCTGAAACGCGTGCATTTTCTTTGCGCCATGATGAATCATCGGCACACTGAGGCAGACCGGCTGCAGCAGGTGTGGCAGCTGAGCGCGGGCCGGATGGCCATATAAGTGCACAATATCGCTTGACGGCAGGGGGGGCACTGGCTATTGTTATGGACCCGCTTGCCTGTGCAGATAAATATCGCTGTGATTTCATGGTTCCGCCGCCACACTCTGGTCGCTCATCTTCTTGTTATTGCGCTTGCCGTGCTGCTGTATTGGCTGTGGCCGGTAGCGGCATTTCTGACCGTCGCCCTATATGTGGCCGTGCTTGGCGTGGCCAGCATGAATATGGCAAGCAATTTGTTTGTGGACACCCTCAGGCATGTTCGTCCTGATGGGGGCGCAATCGGAAAACCAGGCGGGCAGATTGCCATCAGTTTCGATGATAGCCCTACCGAAGGGACCGCGCAGGTTCTGGCCATACTCAAAGCGCATGACGTGAAGGCGACGTTTTTTATTGTGGGCGCTCATGCCGCTGCCCGTCCGGAGCTGTTGCGGCAGATTGTCCAGGAGGGGCACGCCATTGGCAACCACAGCTATAGCCATGCCCATACCCTGCCTTTTAAGCGGCCGGCCACGATTCTTGCCGATATACAGCGTTGCAGCGAGACCATAGCGGCCATTACCGGCGTGACTCCCCGTATGTACCGACCGCCATTTGGTGTGGTCAATCCGGGGATTGGCAAGGCGGTGAGGGCCAGCCGGCTGCCCTGCGTGGGCTGGTCATTGCGCTCCTTTGATACGGCGACTGCCCGTCCGGCGCGCCTGCTGTCGCGTATCACAGGCAGACTGGAGCCTGGTGCCGTCGTGCTGTTGCATGATTACCCGGCGGTCACGCCGCAAATCCTGCCCGATCTGCTGCAGGAAATAAAGCGGAGAAATTTCACTTGTGTTCTCCTGTCGCCCGAGACGCTGCAGCCCTGATACCGGTTCCGTAACCGGGCGGCCGCCGCGCACACGCCCTTGGACGCGCTTATATGCCAAGATCGGCGGACACCATGGGTACGACAGAGGCGACGAGCAGCAGCGCCATCACGATGTTGAAGCCGCGTTGCGTTGCTGCCGTGGTAAACAGCCTGCGCATAAGGGTTCCGCCAAACATCCACACACTGATGCACAACAGATTGATGACGATTGCCATCAGGGAAATTTGCAGCAGGGTCAGCTGTCCGATATTGTCTGGTACATAGATGCTGAACATGCTGATCACCATGATCAGGGCCTTGGGGTTGATCCACTGGAACAGCACGGCGTTCCAGAAACCGAAAGGGGACGCTTCGTTCTGGACGGAAAGCGGCGTCGGGGTAATTGAGGCTATTTTCCAGGCCAGCCACAGCAAGTAGGCCAGCGAGGCGATCTTCAGTAGATCAATCAGCCAGCCGGCGTGCAGCATGACCCAATGCAGGCCGAAAGACATCAGCACGATCATAAGCCCCATGCCCGCACTGATTCCCAGGCAGTGCGGAATGGTGCGGCGCACCCCGAAATTGACCGAAGAGGACAGCAGCATGAGGTTGTTGGGCCCCGGGGTTACCGAAGAGACGGCGATAAAAATGGCAAATGCCATGAGCATGGTGTAAGTCATGAGAGTCTCGATACAGGTCTTGCGTGAACAGACACTATATGACAAGATACCGGTACAGTACCGATACAGTTGTGTGCTGTTTTTTCCTTCCTGTACTGCTGCTTTTACCGGAACAGATTGATGACAAGCCAACCCAGCCCTCCCGTTTCTGCCCAACTGCTTAAGCGATCCGCTGCCAGCGATGGCCGTCGCAACGACCAATCGCCACCTGCGCCCGCAGGGGTCGCTGATACCCATGTCGATCACGACCATCAAACCCCGGGGGCGCCGCTGCTGGCCCATTGGCAGCCGGTGCGGTCGGGTTCGCACACCCTGGTGGACCAGATTGTGGATCGTTTTGTTGTCTGCATTGAGCAGAATGTGTTCAGGCAGGGCAGTCGCCTGCCGTCCGTGCGGCTGCTGGCGCAGGAATTGAATGTCAGTCGCTATACGATTGTCGAAGCGTATGATCGCCTGGTTGCGACCAATCACATTACCGCCAACGCCCGGTCCGGCTATTTCGTTCAGCATAAAAGACAGCCGGCACGGGGCATAAAAAGCGGCGAGATCGTACCGACACTGTCCCAGGATAAAATTGATGTCCCCTGGATTCTGAATCGCCTGTTTTCGCAGCAAAACAATCTGGGGCTGAAGCAGGAGTGGCTGGACACCGAGATCGTCGCGCGTTCCATTCGCAAAGTGGCCCGCAAGATGCAGCCATCTGCGCTCATGTATGGCGAGCCCTTTGGTTTTGCGCCGTTGCGCCAGACCATCATGGCTCAGTTGGCTGCGCACGACTTGCATGTGCAGCCGGCGGGCGAGGTGCTGCTGACCACCGGCGTGACGCATTCGGTGGATCTGTTGATCCGTCAACTGGTCCGGCCTGGCGATTATGTGGTGGTTGAAGAGCCTTGCTGGTTTGTCGTGTTTGCCTATTTGCGCATGGTCGGTGTGAATATTCTGACGGTGGCGCGAACACCGCAGGGGCCCGATACAACGCAACTGGAGGCGCATTGTCGCAAGCATAAACCGGTCCTGTTCATCTGCAACAGTACCGTGCATAATCCTACCGGGTTTACCTTGAGCGCACGTGCCGCGCACGACGTCCTGCGCCTGGCCCAGCAATATGACATGTGGATTGTCGAGGATGATACCTACAGCGAACTCAGTGCAGGCCCACCGCTGCGTATCAGCACGCTGGATCAGTGCGAGCGCACGTTT
>NZ_JBQEAU010000069.1:0-23427 GCF_052108595.1 Advenella sp. | reverse complement strand
CCTCCACCACAAGCAATTAGCGCTTTTTTCTCGGAAATCATTCAACGATCCCTGGCCGATAGGCAGCGAAAAGGATGCATGCTTGTGAATTCCGCATTAGAACTTGCGCCCCACGATCCGGAATTCCGGGAAATTGTCACCGAAGTTCTCGGACATATCGAGGCATTCTTTCGTCGATGCGTCCAAGCCGGCCAGCAAGACGGAACGATAACAACAACCCAATCGGCCACTGACCTGGGACGGCTACTACTGGGCGTTCATGTCGGACTGCGCGTCGTAGCCAGAACAAGACCAGAACGAGAATTGCTCGAAGGAATGGTCCGTCCAGTGCTAGCGCTTCTTAACCCTTACGTAAGTTCCACAAGAGAAACGAAACGATGATTGAACTCTACTATTGGCCTGCAATCGTAGGGCCTGCCCGGCAGGCACTACGAGACGAAGGAGAGACCCCCAAAGCCTATGATGCGTCATGATTTTTGGCTAGCGACAGGCGCAACCATATAGCGCCGCAGTAGATGCACTTGGCACTGCCAACCGTAACCGCCTCTCGGTCCCGTCCTTTACGAATCACTTCGTGTGACTCCTCGTTCACATTGTGCCGTACCGGTCGCGCGTCTGTCGTGTATTCGGTTTTTCTCTTCTGCGTGCAGATTTCTTGGCAAGCTCTTTGCAGTTGGACAGAACATCACTCGGGCTGCGCGCGAGCCAAGCCTATCAGAATTTGATGTGGACGATATGACACATCAATTAGCACAATTTGACCATGGCCGTATAAAAGCCGAGTCCTCCCCGCTTCAGACACGGGGTTATACCCGTTGTACCTTAATCCTCTAAAACGCCGGTAAGCAGCATTGTTATCAGGCGAAACGTTGCTTCAGTTCTGTCATCAGCCACTGTCCAGCTGGTCCGAGCGCATCGCTGCGCTTATGGGCGGCATAGATCGTAAGCCCTTCTTCTGGCGTCGGGTCATCAACAATTTGCATTAATGCGAGATGTCCCGCGGCAATTTCGCTTGCTACCATATGTTCGGGCATACGACACCAGCCAAACCCTGCCATCAGAAAATCCATACGACGGCCAATGTCGATAAAGCGCCACCGCCTGGCACTTGAAATACCATAATCCACACTTTGGGGCTCTACAGGGTCTGAAAGTACAAGCTGCACATGGGCCTCAAAGTCACTTTGCATGACAGGGCGCTTAAGGAATGCCAAGGGATGTCCCGTTGCCACGACGGGCAACATTTTTATACGAAGTAAAGGATATGCCACGACATCCTCTGGCACCGTGGGAAGCAGCAGACAAATTCCCGTGGCCGCCGTTCCATTCCGTAATCGTCGTAGTGAACCACCCAGCCCTTCTGTTGAAAAGCTTACCGGCAGGTCAGGAAATTGTTTACGCAGCAGACGCAAACTTTCAATCAATGATGCTGTTGGAACTAAAGGATCAATGGCAATCGTCAGCTCAGGCTCAAGTCCGGAGCGAGCTCCTTTGGCTACCGCCGCAAACCGCCCTGCACTCGCCAAAACCAACCTGGCATGCTCAACGAGTACACGGCCTGCCTCAGTCAGACGTGGGCGATGACCACTTCGATCAAACAGTAAAATACCCTGGGTTGCCTCTAATGATGCAATGGCCTGGCTGATAGACGACTGCGCTCGCGATAGCGCTCTACTAGCTGCAGAGAAACTCCCTGTCTCTACAATTGCCACCAGTACGCGTAGCTGATCAAGTGTAAGGTTTCCGATCAAAATGCCGCCCTTTCATCGTATATCCATCGGTAAATATGATTAAAACTATCATATTTTTATCACTTCCGGTGATAAACCCTGCGAGATATAGTGTCGTAACACACATCAAGGGAAACAGGCATGAGCACACTTTTAGTTGTAGAAACGAGTCCCAGAGGAGAAGGTTCAATCTCGCGTAACATGACTCAGTCATTTTTGGAGCGCTGGAAAACCGCAAATCCGTCTGGTGAAATCATTGAGAGGGATCTGGTAAAAACCGATTTACAGTTCATCACGGAACATTGGCTTGAAGCATATTTCACCCCTGCCGATCAGCACACTTCAGAGATGAAAGAACGGCTACAGCTCTCCGATAAACTGATTGATGAATTGCAGGCAGCCGATCATCTTGTGATAGCGACACCCGTTTATAACTATAACGTTCCGGCCTCACTGAAGGCATGGATCGATACAATTGTTCGCAAAGGCAAGACGCTTGGATTTGATGGTCATGGTCTGGTCACAGATAAAAAGGCAACAGTGCTTATTGCCTCAGGCGGCGTTTATACTGAAGGGGCGTTTCTTCAGGATCGCGACATTGCTACGCACTATCTTCGTTTAATTCTTAAAGTCATTGGCATTACTGATGTCACTTTCATCGCTGGCGGCGGCGCCAAGGCAGTGGACTTAGGCGAACTTACGATGGCATCATTCATGGAGAAATTAACTCTCGACCTTGTTCAGGCAGCGGCAAAGTAGCGTTGTGAATTCCCACCGCCAGCCGCATGGATTTGTCTCAAGGATAGCTGGCTGCAACTATCGTGCGGGGCTTTGGCGCGAACACACACCTGTGTGTCTCGCGTGGGTGTGTTTGGAAGTATTTCTGGTTTCACAGGCAAAAAATATAGGCAAGCTTGTATGCTTGCCTATATCTCCCTTCAAATGCAGAATCCGGATATTTTCACTAATCATGAGATGCCATTTTCACTAACTGTGAAATTCGACAATCGAATACCACATAACATTCGCCCTGTGCTCGCCCATGACCGCGTTCGGCAGGACATCATTTTCAGCAGAGTCAGACACCACCATCATCGCCTGATTAAACTATACAGATGGAACCGCCTATTTTCGAGCAGCTTTATCAGAAAGCTGCGGCGCTCAAATATGAATGTAATCCACTATTCATATTCTTTATACGTAATTGCGCGCCAATCACAACTGCGCTTGAATTCAGAATCAGGCAGAGATCTTGGTCGATATCTGCTGCACAATGGTCGCAAAGCTCGGACCATTAACGACATATTGGAGGTTTTGACTGGCCAGGCTCGTTCAATACCCCCAATTGGGAGCATCTTCAAGCATACGCATACACCCCTGCATAACCAAACAGGCAACAAAAAACCCCGCAATTCATTGAATTTACGGGGTATTTCGTGTTTATACATTACTTAACGTATACAAGACTGGCGGGTTGGGGGGGATTCGAACCCCCGATACGTTACCGTATACACGCTTTCCAAGCGTGCGCCTTCAGCCACTCGGCCACCGACCCTATTATTTAGAACTGCTACTGCAGGTGGGCGCCTTAAAAACCACTCGGCCACCGACCCTGTCATCAAGAACTCACTGCGACCATTGCGTTTATTACAACGACCCGTTCTCAATTTAGCCTGCTATTTTAGCATCCTTTCGACATAACGCGCAATCATATCGATTTCCAGATTCACTTTTAGCCCTTTTTTCAGGTGCTTGAGTGTTGTCACCTGTAGCGTATGCGGGATGATATTGATGCTGATCTCGCAGCCATCGGCGTTGTCCGTGACCGAATTGACCGTCAGGCTCACGCCATTGACTGTGACCGAGCCTTTATAAGCCAGGTATTTTGACAGCGCTGTCGGTACCTGAATGCATAACTCGTGCGACTCGCCCACTTGTTCAAAGCGCGTGACCTGCCCCATGCCATCTACGTGCCCAGAGACCAGGTGGCCGTCCAGGGAATCGCCCAGTTTGAGTGAGCGTTCCAGATTCACTTCGCCGGTCTTGTCCAGCCCGGTCGTTTTGTCCAGGCTCTCTCGCGAGACATCGATCTGGAAAGCGCCTTCGCTCAACGACACGACAGTCATACAGGCGCCCTGCACGGCAATCGAGTCGCCCAGGCCGATCCCGGACAGATCAAAGTCGTTTGCCTCGATAGTCAGATGCACGCCGTCATCGGCGCTATTGCCGGCCGGTTTGATCTGGCTGATGCGACCAACGCCGCTGATAATTCCTGTGAACATTCTTTACTCCATATCGGGCTTTGTGCCGCCCGATTGCAATTGTAATTGATTCCACCGCGTGGGCAGCCTGGCTCGCAGGCGCATGTCCTTGCCGCAGGCAGCGGTATCGAAGAACGCAAAGCGATAGGCGTCGGCCAGCACATTAAACGGCGTATGCGCAACCGCCGAGCGGGCATCGCCCAGAATTGTGGGGGCCAGGTAGACCAGCAGTTCATCCACGCACCCGGCCTGCAGCAGTGCGCCGTTAAGACCGGGTCCGGCTTCCACATGCACCTCGTTAATGTCCTGCTGCCCCAGCCAGGCCATGACGGCCTTCAAGTCCACATGCTTGTTTTTTTCGTTTACCGTAATCACGCGTACGTTGCGCGCGGCCAGGCGTTCGGCCTTGGCAGCGTTGTACTCGGTCACGAAAACCCACACCGGATTGCCGTCAAATAACCTCGCGTCTTCGTCAATGGCAAACTGGCTGTCAATGACGGCCCGAATGGGTTGGCGGGGCGTGGCTACATCGCGCACGGTAAGCTGCGGATCATCGTCGCGCACCGTACCCGAGCCGGTCAGGATAACGCAGGCACGGGCGCGCCAGTGGTGACCATCGGCGCGCGCCTGGCCGCCGGTAATCCATTGTGAACGGCCATTGTTCAGGGCGACCTTGCCATCGAGCGTGCTGGCAATTTTCATGCGGACCCAGGGGCGCTGTATGCTCATGCGCGATACGAAACCGGGGTTGATTTCCAGTGCCTGCTCAAGTCCCAGGCCAATTTCAACTGTGATGCCGGCGCCCTGCAGTTTGCCAATGCCCGCCCCGCTGACCAGCGGATTCGGATCTCTGGCGGCAATCACAACCCGCGCAGGTTTTGCCGCAAGCAGCGCGTCCACGCACGGTGGCGTGCGGCCATAGTGGCTGCAGGGCTCCAGCGTGACGTAAAAGGTTGATCCCGCCAGCGCATGCCCCTTGGCCTGCGCATTGCGGATGGCGCACACCTCGGCGTGCGGCCCGCCAGGCGGCTGGGTTGCGCCCTCACCCAGGATCTGGCCCTGGTTGACGATCACGCAGCCCACCCGCGGATTGGGGCTGGTACTGAACATGACGCTGCGTGCCAGCGCCAGCGCCCGATCCATATAATCCTGATCATTCATAAACCGATGTTCCGATGATAAAGGGTCAGTGTGCCCATGAGCCGGTGCGCACTGCGCCATGCCGCAAGCACTCAGGCATTATCGACGGCGTCCGAGCGACCACCATTGTGCGGCTTGACCGGCTTTTGCATTTCCTTGATGGCGTTGACGAACTCTTCGATGTCCTGGAAGCTTTTGTAGACCGAGGCAAACCGTACGTAGGCAACCTGATCCAGCTGCTTGAGCTCGCTCATGACCAGTTCACCGATGTGATCGGTGGAGACTTCTTTTTCCGGATAATTGAGCAGTGATTCCTGGATGCGAGCGACCGCCCGCTCCAGCAATTCGGTACTGACCGGGCGTTTGCGCAATGCCAGACGCAGGCTGGCCTGCAGCTTGGCCGGATCAAACTCGACCCGGGTGCCATTGCGCTTGACTATGGCAGGCATGGCCAGTTCGATACGTTCGTATGTGGTAAAGCGCCGGTCACAGGAAAGACAGCGGCGACGGCGACGAATGGTGTCGCCTTCTTCGGATACCCGCGAGTCCATAACCTGTGTATCGTGGTGTGAACAAAACGGGCATTTCATTTTGCTAAAGTCCTGTGCCGTGCAATAACGTTATTGCGTTGAGATAACGCGCGGTTTATTTGTAAACCGGAAAGCGCGCTGTAAGTTCATTTACTTTAGCACGAACAGCAGCAATGTTTGCCTCATCGTCTGGGTTGTCCAGCACATCGGCAATCAGATTTGCAGTCAGTTCAGCCTCGGCTTCGGTAAAACCACGGGTGGTCATGGCCGGCGTACCCAAGCGAATGCCGCTGGTCACGAACGGTTTTTCCGGATCGTTCGGAATCGCGTTCTTGTTGACGGTGATATGCGCATCTCCCAGGCGTGCTTCGGCGACTTTGCCGGTAATGCCCTTGGCGCGTAGATCCACCAGCATCACGTGGCTTTCGGTCTTGCCGGAAACAATACGCAAGCCACGCTTGACAAGTGTGTCGGCCAGCACCTTGGCATTGGCCACGACCTGCTTTGCATAGTCGGCAAATTCCGGGCTGAGCGCCTCCTTGAATGCCACGGCCTTGCCGGCGATGACATGCATGAGCGGGCCACCCTGAATGCCTGGGAAGATGGCGGAGTTGATGATTTTTTCGTGCTCTGCCTTCATCATGATTACGCCGCCGCGCGGGCCACGCAAGGATTTGTGCGTAGTTGACGTGACAAAATCGGCATAAGGAACCGGGTTCGGATACTGCCCACCGGCAACCAGGCCTGCGTAGTGAGCAATGTCGACCATCAGGTATGCGCCATTGTCATGGGCAATTTTGGCCATGCGCTCAAAATCGATTGTCAGGGAGTACGCAGAAGCGCCAGCCACAATCATTTTGGGCTTGTGTTCTTTGGCCAGTTGCTCAACCTGATCGTAGTTGAGCACTTCGTTTTCGTCCAGCCCGTAAGGGATGAAGTTGTACAGCTTGCCCGATGCATTGACCGATGCGCCATGTGTAAGGTGTCCGCCCTCTGCCAGGCTCATGCCCAACACGGTGTCGCCAGGCTTGAGCACCGCCATGTACACGCCCTGATTGGCCTGTGAACCGGAGTTCGGCTGCACGTTGGCCGCTTCAGCGCCAAACAACTCCTTCAGGCGCCCGATGGCCAGCTCTTCAGCGATATCGACAAATTCGCAGCCACCGTAGTAGCGCTTGCCAGGATAGCCTTCCGCGTACTTGTTGGTCAGTTGCGTGCCCTGCGCCTGCATCACTGCCGGGCTGGTGTAGTTTTCAGAAGCAATCAGTTCGATGTGCTGTTCCTGACGGGTATTTTCTTGTTCGATGGCACTCCAGAGTTCCGGATCTACCTTGTCAAGAGTTAGCGAGCGGTCAAACATAACGTGTCCTATATAAAGCGGGTAATTGGATAAAATTCAAAAGGAAACTTTGGGGTTCAGCGAATACAGCCCCATGATCGTGGCCTGATCCAGCACATGGGGCGCGATGGCCTCGGCCACGTCGGCGCAGGTAAAGCTGCCGGTCAATGGCAATGTATCGATATCCAGCGCATAGACCGTAAAATAATAGCGGTGCACCAGTGCATCATTGAAAGGCGGGCATGGACCGTCATAGCCAAAGTAATCGCCTTTCATATCGTGATCGCCGGCAAACCAGTTGGTAAAGTCGTTAATGCCCTGGCGCATGTCCTTGGCAGCCAGCGGGCCGCTTTTTCCCTTGGGCGTCACGCCATTGGAAAATTCACCTTCGGCGATCTCGGTGATGCTCGCTGGAATATCGACCAGCGCCCAATGATAGAAATCAACGCGGGGCAGGCTGGCCGGCACTTCACGGTCGTCCTGATTGACGTCATCGGGCTTGCTGGGTACGTCTTTGTCTACGCACAGGACAACGAATGAACGCGTGCCTTCCGGCGCATCGGTCCAGGCCAGATGTGGGTTTTTGTTGTCCGACAGAATCATGTGCGCCTGCGCATCCGGCTTGGCAAAGGCGTTAACCGGCCCGATTGCTTTTTCGTGTTCAAATGACTGGCTGCTGATTTTCATGACATCCCCTTCAATACAATAAAAACAGATCAAAATGCGCTTGTGGCGCGGATGAACACCAGGCAAGAGTACGATTTTGCCTGCTGTTCCTTTGTTGCCTGAAAAACCGCAATCTGCCACGCTCACAGGGCGGGCAGACATGGCTTCGCGTCAGGCGCTGACGGTGACCCGGGCAAACTTGCGTTTGCCTACCTGGACCACATAGGTGCCGGCCTCCAGCTGCAGATTCTTGTCTTCCACACGCTGCGAGTCGACCCGCACCCCACCCTGCTGTACATTGCGCCCGGCCTCGGTGCCGGAACTGGCCAGACCGGCCTCCTTCAGGATCCGCAGAATACCAAGCGGGCCCGGGCCGAGATTGATTTCGGGCATTTCTTCCGGAATGACGCCATCGCGAAAACGCGCCTCGAAGTTGGCCAGCGCATTGCTGGCCTGCGCTGCGGAGTGAAAACGCGTAATGATTTCCTGCGCCAGTTCCACCTTCACATCGCGCGGGTTTCTGCCCTCTTTGACCTGTTGGGCAAGTGTAGCAATGTCCTGCAGCGACTTAAATGAAAGTAATTCATAATAACGCCACATTAATGTATCGGAGATGGACATAAGCTTGCCGAACATGGAGTCGGGCGTTTCCGTAATACCGATGTAATTATGCTTGGACTTGGACATTTTTTCGACACCGTCCAGGCCTTCGAGCAAAGGCATTGTCAGAATACATTGGGCCGGCTGGCCATATTCCTTTTGCAACTCACGCCCCACCAACAGATTGAACTTCTGGTCTGTTCCGCCCAGCTCCAGATCTGCCTTGAGCGCGACCGAGTCATAGCCCTGCATAAGCGGGTACAGAAATTCATGGACGGAAATGGGAATACCGCCCTTGAAGCGCTTGGTGAAGTCATCGCGCTCCATCATCCGGGCAACCGTGTAGCGGGAAGCCAGCTGAATCATGCCGCGCGCACCCAGCGGATCGCACCACTCGGAGTTGTAGCGCACTTCGGTACGCGACGGGTCCAGCACCTTGCTGGCCTGCTCATAATAGGTTTTGGCGTTGACTTCGATCTGCTCGCGCGTGAGAGGCGGACGGGTCGCATTGCGCCCGCTGGGATCGCCGATCATGGAGGTGAAGTCGCCAATCAGAAAGATAACATTGTGCCCCATATCCTGAAGCTGGCGCATTTTATTGAGCACCACGGTGTGCCCCAAGTGAATATCGGGAGCGGTGGGATCCAGGCCTAGCTTGATACGCAGCGGCGTACCTGTGTTACGACTGTTTTGCAGCTTGACGGCAAATTCAGACTGAACCAGCAACTCGTCGCAGCCACGCAGCGCTGTTTGCAGGTCGTTTTCCACTTCCGGACTAAGGGGTGATTCGGGTGTTGACATAAATTTCTGATTCCTGGGCGCGGGCAGATGGGTAAAAGAAGGACATTGGCAACAAAACCAAGCCGATAAACGCCCTTTTGCGCATATTTCAATGTTAAATTATACCCTTTTCGGCTAGGCAGATGCTCATGACTCAAGCACAGGAACCCCGCTATTTGATCGGCTTGATGTCCGGCACCAGCACCGATGGCGCCGACGGCGTGCTGGCCGCCTTTTCCGGCACTGACCGTCCGCAAATCGCGGCATCTGCCTCGCGACCCATGCCGACTGCACTCAGAGCGCAATTGCTGGACTTAAATCGTGCCGGCAACAACGAGCTGGAACGTGCCGGCCTTGCCAGTTGCCAATTGGCCGACTTGTATGCCCAGGTGGTGGACGATTTGCTGGCGCAGGCGAATCTACCCGCCAGCCGGATCGCTGCAATTGGCGCTCACGGACAAACCGTCAGGCATCGCCCCGAACTGGGTTTCACCATTCAGCTCAATGCCCCGGCCCGTCTGGCAGAAAACACCGGTATTGCAGTCGTGGCCGATTTTCGCAGCCGCGATGTCGCTGCCGGCGGTCAGGGCGCGCCCCTGGTGCCGGCCTTTCACGAGGCGATGTTTGCCAGCGAGCAGACAGTAACGGTCCTGAACCTGGGCGGTATTGCAAATATCAGCATCTTGCGTTCGAGCCAGGATGTGACCGGCTTTGATACCGGACCGGCCAATGTGTTGCTGGATATGTGGTGTTTGGCCCATACCGGCGAATCATACGACAAGGACGGCGCGTGGTCGGCCGGCGGCACCGTGCACCAACCCCTTCTTGACGCCCTCATTGAAGGCGAACCCTGGCTGGCATTGCCACCACCCAAATCCACAGGGCGCGATCTTTTCAACCACACCTGGCTACAAACGCGGCTTGCCGGGTTTGAGGCAATTGCGCCGCAGGATGTGCAGGCGACATTGCGGGCCTTTACGGCAGAAACCGTAGCCCAGGCCATTGGCCGCCATGCCGCCGACAGCCAGACACTGATTGTGTGCGGAGGCGGAACCGGTAACCGGGCCCTGCTTGAGGATCTGCAGTCCCGCCTGCCCGGCGTGCAACTGAGTACCAGCGATGCCCATGGCATTGCCTCGCAGTCTATGGAGGCGCTGGCCTTTGCCTGGCTGGCCCATGCCTTTTTGTCCGGTCACTCTGCCGGCACGCCATCGGTGACCGGCGCCCGCAGAAAAACCATACTGGGCTGCCTGTACCCGGCTTAGACGCGAGCCAACCCCAGGCGACAGGCCAATAAAAAATCCGGCGCCCCAAAAAAAAGGGAGCCGGATTTGTCTGACGGGCGCAGTGCAAGGAGACACCTTTTGGATATTCCTCTTGGCCATGCCTTTAAGGGATATTTTTTAGGCATTCCTCTTGCGAACACCGCGCAATCGTATATTCGCGTTTAAACCGAAAACGAAGAGCCGCAGCCGCAGGTTGTGGTCGCGTTCGGGTTACGGATCACAAATTGTGAGCCCTCGATATCTTCCTTGTAATCGATCTCGGCACCAACCAGATACTGAAAGCTCATTGGATCAACCAGCAGTTGCACGCCGCTTTTGTCGATCGTGGTATCGTCTTCGTTTATCACTTCGTCAAACGTGAAGCCATACTGGAAGCCGGAACAGCCGCCGCCCTGCACGAACACGCGCAGTTTGAGCTCGGGGTTGCCTTCTTCGATAAGCAGGTCCTTGACCTTTGTGGCTGCCGCTTCGGTAAAAAGCAACGGGGTGGGAGGGGCTTGCAGATCGACAGATTCGAGAACAGTACTCATTTTTAGACTCCTGGTGGGATACAGCCACCGTTAGCAGAAATTCATTTTACCATATGGCGCAATATCAGGGAGACAGTTCGGCGGTGCGCGACGCACGCACCGTCTTTCCCTCAAGTACGCGCATGGTGATTTTTTTGGGCACAAAGCCCTCTGGAAACATCAATAGACCCTGGATTCGCTGAATAGTTTCAAAATCCAGCTTTAATATTGGGGCCGGGGCTTGTATTTTCAAGTCGGTAACGGCTGGAATGCTGTCCGAACCCGTACTGGCGTGCTCAACTGTGTCCGGAATCAGATCTACAGTGGCCGCCTCACCCTTTAAGGTGCCGGTCGCCGTAAATTTGAGCTCACCCTTAAATACCGTACCGGCCTGGGCCTGCCGGGACACCAGCACCTTGAAGCGGACACGGCGTCCTTCCACGACCGCATCGAAGCCGCGCACACTGATCGCGCCCTGAGGGCCCGCCGGCACCAGCTCATCATAAAAGGACAGCTGCGCGGAGGTGCGCGACAGGTCATCCTGCAATTTTTTGACCTGACTTTCGTACTCCGCGATCGTCGCCCGATCCATGGTCATCTGCGTCTCGGAAATATCCAGGCGACTTTGCAGCTCCGTCAGCTTGATTTTCTCCTGCATCAGCGCATGAGACAATTGCTCGGACAACTCGGTCCTCTGACTGAACATTTCACGCTGCATCATATTATGCGTGTAATAATACGCAGCACTGCCCCCCAAAGAGACACCAACCAGAAACAGAAAGCCGCGCGCGATCATGGACATATCCGTCAGATCAGGGAAGAATGGCTACGCCGCCCAGACCTGCCTGTTCAGGCAGCCCGAAAAGCAGATTCATGTTCTGTACGGCCTGACCAGCGGCACCCTTGACCAGATTGTCCTGAACCACAATGATAATGAGCTGATTGCCATTATCTGGGCGACTCACGGCAATTCGCAAGGTGTTTGAAGCCCGTACCGATCTGGTTTCGGGCTGGTTGCCTGCCGGCATCACGTCCACGAACTGCTCGTTGGCGTAGCGAGACTCGTACAGCGCCTGGAAATCCGTATCCAGTGCGTCATCCTTGATGGTGACATAAATGGTGGACAGCATACCGCGAATCATGGGAACCAGATGAGGAACGAAGGTAAGTTTGACCGCTTCGCCTGCCAGCGCAGTGAGTTGCTCGGTAATTTCCGGGTGATGTCTGTGTCCGGCTACGCCGTATGCCTTGAAGTTGTCACCCGCTTCGGAAAACAGGGTGCTCACTTCAGCCTTGCGCCCGGCGCCCGAGACACCTGATTTGCAATCGGCAATAATATTGCCGGTATGCACCAGTTTTTTCTCCAGCAGCGGCGCCAGACCCAGAATGACCGTAGTGGGATAGCAACCCGGATTGCCAATGACTTGCGCACCGGTAATATTGTCCCGATTCAATTCAACCAGCCCGTAAGCACTCTGCTTCAGAATATCAGGACAGCTGTGCGGCATTTTGTACCATTTTTCAAATACAGCCGTATCTTGCAGGCGAAAATCTGCAGCCAGATCAATGACCTTGACGCCGGCATCCATAAGTTCACGCGCCTGCGCCATGGCCACACCGTGGGGCGTCGCAAAAAACACCACATCACATTCGGTCAACGCAGCGTTTTCAGGCGTTGAAAAAGCCAGATCAACATGACCACGCAGATTGGGAAACATGGCCGAAACCGGCATGCCTTCCTCTTTGCGCGAGGTGATGGCGTGCAACCGGACATTCGGATGAGCGGACAGCAGACGCAACAGCTCTACTCCGGTGTAACCTGTACCACCAACAATACCAACTTTGACAGTTGAAGAGGAAGAAGCCATTGTGTTTGTATCCATTGAATGATTAAGCGCAGAAAAACTATTATAAAGAATCCAAAAGAAAAAGGCCGCAAAAGCGGCCTTTTCGACATGTAGCGAAACAAATTAGCGTTTGCTGAACTGCTTCCGACGACGCGCCTTGTGGAAACCCACTTTCTTACGTTCAACTTCACGGGCGTCACGTGTTACAAAGCCGGCTTTTGACAGCGCGGGCTTGAGTGTAGCATCATAGTCCATGAGCGCACGGGTAATACCGTGACGCACCGCACCAGCCTGGCCGCTTTCGCCGCCACCGTGTACGTTGATGTGAAAATCAAAAGATTCAACCATCTCTGTGAGCACCAGGGGCTGGCGAACAACCATGCGACCTGTTTCACGAGCAAAATACTGGTCAACAGGTTTACCGTTGACAACAATATTACCTGTACCTTTTTTCAGAAACACACGGGCAACTGACGTTTTACGACGGCCCGTTCCATAATTCCAATTACCGATCATGATTTATCCTTTGAATTCCAGCGTTTTAGGCTGCTGGGCAGTATGAGGATGCTCGGCACCCGCGTACACCTTGAGCTTCTTGATCATGGCGTAACCCAGGGGACCTTTTGGCAGCATGCCCTTAACGGCTTTTTCAATCGCACGACCGGGGAAACGCTCTTGCATTTTCCGAAAGTTTGTTTCGTAGATGCCGCCAGGATAGCCAGAGTGACGGAAGTATTTTTTGTCTTCCGATTTGGCGCCTGTTACAACGATATCAGCTGCGTTAATAATGACGATGTAATCGCCGGTGTCAACGTGAGGGGTAAATTCCGGTTTATGTTTACCGCGCAAACGGCGTGCAACTTCGCTGGCTACACGACCAAGGACTTTGCCTTTTGCATCAATAACATACCAGTCACGTTTGACTTCATGGGGCTTGGCCACAAAGGTCTTCATGATGTATTCCTAAATTTTGAGTTTGAAGCGGATCACTACCGGGGGCACACGGTTTAATACCCGTAAAACGGATAAAGGTGGCGCCGGCGATCGTAATCCGACGGGTTACCTGATTCGCCTGAACGTTATAAACAAGGGAAATAAGCAGCAACGCACCAAAAGATACAATGACTGTAAATTACCCTGCGACAGTGCAAAAACACAGATAAGCCCGTGATATTAACATGCAAAAAACTTTTTTTCAAATAAAACAATGAAATAGAGGTAACGACGCCCTGTCGTGCCGGTTTTTTTCGGGATTTGTCTCCTGGCTGCGACAGTCGCCAAGGGACGCCCGTTTTGCCCTTGTCTGCCCTGCGCCAATCCGCCCTAATACCCCAGCGCAAGTGATGCCGAGCAAAGTATCTGGAAGCAATCCCTGGAAGTAGCCCGAAAATAGCCTTTGTGAGCAACCAGCGCAAGCAACCCAAGGCAAGTAAGACAGAACCGGCATCATAAATAAAGCCATGCCCTCTTATAGCGAGAACATGGCTCGATTTGCTGCTTACTCCCTGCAACAGCCGCAGGGCGATGACACCAACTTACTTGCGCGCCTGCGATATGGCATGCGCGACGTAGCGAGTATAGGAGCCTTCGACGACGTTAAACCAGGGGATCAAATCGTCACGATAGGCCATGTAGTCGGTCAGGATGGCCTTGAAGGTCTCGTCCTTATCCGAATATTTCTTGTAAATTTCAGCCGTGGCCTTGAAAGAAGCGTCCATCATTTCTTTCGGGAACTCCTTGAGCACGGCGCCATTGGCGATCAGGCGACGCAATGCGCCCGGGTTCATGGAATCGTACATGGCCATCATTTCGGTGTGAGCCCGAATCACGGTAGACTCCAGAATCGCCTGATAGTGCTTGGGAAGCTTTTCAAAGGCATCTTTGTTGAAATAGGCCGAGACCTGCGCGCCACCTTCCCAGAACCCCGGATAGTAGTAATATTTGGCCACTTTGTTAAAGCCGAGTTTTTCATCGTCCAGCGGACCGACAAATTCAACGGCATCCAGCGTGCCTTTTTCCAGCGACGGATAGATATCGCCACCGGCAATTTGTTGGGGAACGACACCCAGCTTGGCCAGCACTTCGCCCGCCAGGCCGGCAGTACGCATTTTCAGTCCCTTGAGGTCATCCAGAGACTTAATTTCCTTGCGGAACCAGCCGCCCATTTGCGTGCCGGTATTGCCCAGGGGGTAGTTGACGATATTGACCTTGCCAAACAGATCACGCATCAGTTTTTTGCCGTTGCCCTCGAGCATCCAGGCATTCAACTGACGGGCATTCAGGCCAAAGGGGACCGCCGTATCGAAACAAAATGACGGATTTTTGCCTAAATAGTAATAGCCACAAGTGTGCCCGGCCTGGATAGTGCCATTGGACACGGCGTCCAACACCTGCAACGCGGGCACAATTTCGCCTGCTGGAAACAAATCAATCTGCAAATTGCCGTCTGTGGCTTCTTTGACGTATTTTGTAAAACGGTCAGCGGAACCGAACAGCGCGACCAGGCTGCGAGGAAAGCTGGACGCCATGCGCCATTTGACCGCGGGATTTTCCTGGGCAATGACCGGGGCGGCAATAACGCCCGTGCTGGCCACAGCGCCCAAGCCTGCTTTTTTGAGGAAGGAACGACGTTGCATAATGGCTACTCCGAAGTATTTCGTTATTCTTGGAAAAAAATTTAACCCGCTAAATATACACGCACTATGCCCATTTACATAGTGCGTTACAGCCGATTAAGTACTTTCCCTGTGGTCGGATTACTGCCCGGCGATCGCCATTGAATCAATCAGGATCGAACCTGTGGTTTTCGAACCCCGTGTGATCACATCGCTGCCGACACCGACAATATTCAGGAATATATCCCTGAGATTGCCGGCAATCGTAAATTCGGTGATCGCATGCTGGATTTCGCCATTTTCCACCCAGTAGCCGAAAGCGCCCCGGGAATAGTCGCCAGTGACATAGTTCACCCCCTGGCCGATCAGCTCAGTCACCAGGATGCCGGTGCCCATTTTTTTGAGCATGGCCGGCAGATCATCGGTGCGACGGGTCAGCGAAGAGCTCAGCAGCAGGTTGTGCGAGCCACCGGCGTTACCGGTGGTGCGCATGCCCAGTTTACGTGCCGTATAGGTTGACAGCAGGTAGCCATTGAGTATGCCGTCGGTCAGCAACTGGCGCGCACGCGTCTGGACGCCTTCATCATCAAAGGCAGAACTGCCCAGCGCACCTTTGATGAATGGATTCTCACTGATCTGCAGATGGTCGGCCATGACCTGCTTACCCAGCGAATCGAGCAAAAACGTGGATTTGCGATACAGCGCCCCGCCACTGATGGCCTGCGTCAGTGCGCCAAGCAGGCCCAGTGCGAGCGGCGCTTCGAACAGCACCGGGTATTTGCCGGTGCCGATACGCCGCGCCGACAGTCGCGACAGGGCCCGCTGCGCGGCATACACCCCGATATCAGTCCCTTTGGCCAGCCTCTCGGGGTAGCGATCAGAGGTATACCAATAGTCGCGGTGCATATTGTTGCCCTTACCGGCAATAGCCGTGACCGACATGCCGTGGCGGGAGTAAGGATAGCCTCCCATAAACCCGCGCGAGTTGGCCAGCACGAACCGACCCTGATAGGTATCGACCCCAGCGCCTTCAGAATTGGTAATCTGCTTGCTGTAGTCCAGTGCAGCGGCTTCGGCTTCGATAGCCAGCTCGGCCGCCTCTTCCGATGAAATACTCCAGGGGCGGTGCAACTCCAGATCGGGCTGCTCGACAGCCAGATCCGCTTCGTCGGGCAGACCCGCAGCTTCATCGTTTGCCGTGTACTTGGCGATATTCCAGGCAGCCTGGACCGTTTCGCGGATCGCGGCGGCTGACAGGTCAGAGGTCGACGCCGACCCACGCGCGTTGCCGGCGTAGACGGTCACGCCCAGCGAGCGGTCCTGTGTTTTTTCAACGGTTTCAATATTGCCCTTGCGCACCGACACAGACAAACCGCCTGATTCGGACACTTCGGCAGCGGCATCGCTGGCGCCCTGTTTTTTGGCATGGGACAGCGCCAGTTGAACAAGTTCTTCAAAGTCGGGTTGGGTATGGGGCATGGAGGTTTTCGGATTCAATCGGGAATTCATTATGACGGCTTCACATTAGGCGGTTATCATACTGACATATTAACCATTTTATTGACAGCGATGTATGCAGAATGCAGATCAGAGCGATGACGGACCGCTTTATGACCGTCCCAGCAAATCCCAGGTAAAGCGCGAATTGCTTGCCATACTGGAATTGGGCAAGCAGGTGGTAGAGTTGCCAATGGAAAAAGTCAAGCAACTGGATCTGGACGAAAAAACGCTTGAAGCCATTCGCACGGCGCAAAAAACCACTGGGCGCGAAGGCCGGCGCAGGCAGATTCATTATGTTGGCAAGCTGCTGCGCACCGCCGATACAGCCGCCATTGCAAAAAAAATGGACGAATGGGAACACGGCTCGCGTGAACAGACCGCAAACATGCACCGCATGGAAACGCTGCGCGATCGTTTGATTGACGAAGACGAGGCCCTGACTCGCCTGTTGAATGACTACCCCCAGGCCGATGCGCAGGCCCTGCGCGCCCTGATTCGCGGCGCACGCCGCGAACGCGAGCAGAACGCAGCACTTCCAGCCGGGCACGAAACACAGCGCAAACATTATCGGGCCCTTTTTCAGGCCATCAAGCTTTTGCTGACCAAGGAATGAATCGAATGGAACACTTACTGGACTGCGTGCAAATCGAACACGGCAGCGACAAGACTGCTGCGCCCACTCATTCTGTCATCTGGATGCATGGGCTGGGCGCCGATGCCAATGATTTTGTGCCGGTCATTCCCGAACTGCGCCTGCCCGCCGACAGGCGCATCCGTTTTGTGTTTCCGAATGCGCCGGTGCGTCCCGTTACCATTAACAACCAAATGCCGATGCGCGCGTGGTATGACATCATCGCGCTGAGTAATGTCAGTCGTGATGTCGACGAATCCGGTCTGCGCACTTCCCAGGCTGCCATTGAAGCGCTGATCAGACGGGAAAACGAACGCGGCGTGCCCACTGAAAACATTATTCTTGCCGGGTTCTCCCAAGGCTGCGCGATGGCCTATCAAACCGGCTTGCGCTCACAAGAGAAACTGGCTGGCCTGATCTGCCTGTCGGGCTATTTGCCCATGGCGGACAAAAGCGTTGCTGAACATAACACTGCACATCTTGACATGCCAATTTTCATCGCGCATGGCACCTATGACCCGGTCGTCGATATCAGCTTTGCCCAGCAAACACGCGAGTGGCTGCTGGCAAACAATTACAGCAATACCGAATGGCGTACCTACCCCATGGCGCACTCGGTCAATCTGGATGAGATCAACGATATCTCGGCATTTCTGCAAAAGATCACGCAATAATATTTTTTGCCTGCCCCGGGCCGCCGCGCATTTTCCTGCAGGAAAAAAAATTGCCGTCAATAAATTTTATTGACGGCAATTTGGTAATACATAGCGGCGCGCACCCCTATTTCTGGTTCATCATTGTCCGACTCATGTGTCATTTCAATTGTCATGACTGATGCAGTCAATTGCCAGCGCCGGCAATATATGGCCTTCCCGTTCACAGCCCGACGAGACTGCCGCTTGTATCTGCAATCGAGATCTACACAACAACATGCGGCCAGGCTGGGGTCAGGCCTGTTCCGCCATGGTCAGCGGCAACCAGACCCGGCGCATAGATGGATCTTCCGCATCTTCTTCGTTGATGAAACCCAGAGAAGTCATCAGATGCAACATGGGTCGATTGCTCGAGAGCACCACGCCTTCGAGATAGTTCAGTTGCTGCTGGCGGGCAGCCATGATAAGCGCCTGCATCAGGCTGCTTCCGAGACCGCGTTTTTGCCATTGGTCGCTGATGACCAGGGCATATTCCGCACCCACACCATCGGCATTGCGCAGGTAATGCGCCAGCCCGATAATGATCTCTTGTGGTAAGCCGCGGTTGGCAGGATTCGGAATTTGCGTGGTGGCCACCAGGGCGAGTTCACGATGATAGTCCACATACGTGTAGCGCGTAAGCATCTTGGGCGTGAGTTCACGCATCATGGACACAAAACGCATATAGCGTGATTTCTCGGAAAGTCCGCGAATGAACTCCTGCAACGCATCGGCATCCTCGGGGCGGATGGGTCGCAACACCCAGGGCGAGCCGTCTGCAAAAACACGATCCTGCACCAAGTGCGTTGGATAGGGATAAATCGCCATATGACTGAAGCCGGTTTTCTGCGGGATCTGCGCAGGCAGCGACTTGGCCACCCGGATGCGGATTTCGCGGACATGCAGGTCCCGATAGCCAAGGATGATCGGATCCAACTCCATTGACTCAATAGCGGGCAACTCGCTGACCATTTCGCTGATGGTTTCCAGCAACCCCTGCAACCTGCGCAGAATTTGCGGCTCGACATAAGACTGCAGTTCCTGGCGCCAGACCCGACTGCGCTCGATCAGTTTGCCAGCCAGATTCAGGTTCAGCGGCGGCAGATCCACGCCCCGATCAGAGGCGGAAAAGCGAACCATATGCCCGCCCTCTCCGAACCAGATCCACGGCCCGAAAATCGGATCGCGACTAACGCGGATCATGACAGAGGGAACATCATCCAGCGTACTGAATCGCTCATCTTCTTCGTCAGGCTCCCAGCGTACGTTCGGGTGAAAGCATTCGACCAGCCCAATGCATTGTTCACGGGTAAGCTCGCTCGCAGTCGCACTGCTGGCCGTCTCCAGAATCGCGCGTGCCTGCTCAAGTTCAGCCGGCCGCTGCCCAGAATGCACATAACGGGTTTGCAGCAGCAGTTGCTGGTTATAGTGGTACGAAGTGAGCGACAAAACGGCACTGAGCGCCGTTTCGGGCGTGCGAAAGGCAGGCATGCCCGCCTGATCAAGCAGCCGGCGCAGGGGGCGCATTTTGGCTTCTCCCAGCAGGCAGGTCACGATCGGCTTGTGTGCGCCAGGTGCAAATGCGGCCAACGCCCTGACCACTTGCTGCATATCGCAAAATTCGTCTGGCGCCAGAATGACCATGACGGCATCGACCTGGCTATCTGCTATCAGGCACCGCAAGCCATCGATCAGCGCTTCGGGCGTCAGGGGCACATACGGAATGACCGGATTATCGACTAGCGTGCTGACGCCAAAAATTTCACTCAGGCACTTGACCGTACTCTGCGTGAGAGGCGCCATGGACATGGAACTGTCGGCGGGAATGGCATCCTGCACCAATTGCGCCGAAGCGCGACCATTGGCGAGCATGGCAATTTTGCCGCCGCGGGGCCTTCTGGCATACGACATGGCCTTGATTGCCGCAAACAGCTCGACAAAATAATTCACGCGAATTGCGCCAGCGCGCCTGAGCGCGGCATCCAGCACCACGTCGCTGCCGGACAGTTCCGGGTCTGCACGACCGGCACGCAATACAATCACCGGCTTCACACTGGATGCGGCGCGCAAAGCGCTGATCAGCTCCCTGCCCGAGGTGAGTTTGTCCAGGTACAACGCGATACTGTCGGTGCGCGCATCGGTTGCCAGATACTCGACCAGTTCGGGCAGATCGACATCGGTCACTTCTCCCAGCGATACGGCAGCAGACAATCCCAGGTTGACATCTTCGGCCCAGTCGATAATCGAACGCAACAGCATTCGCGATTGTGATATCACGGCAATCCGGCCTGCGCGCGGCTGCATCTGCGCCAGACTCAGGTTCAGATTCAGATGCGGGCGATAAATGCCGAAGGCGCGCGGCCCCAGCAGCATGACCCCATGCTCTGTGCACCAATCCTGGATCAAATCACGGGTGTCCTGCGGGGCTTGGTCAACCACCTGGCCAGGCAACAACAGAATGGCGCGCGGCGGCGCCACCGCCATTTGCTGCAAAACGGCAGCCAACAGTCCGGACCGGACACATACCACAGCAAGATCACGGCCAGGCGTCATCTCCCAATGCTGCAGTTGCTGCTGCGCCGAACTCAAGTCTTCAGGTAGCGGCAGCAGATCGGTAGCTGCCTTCAGGTAGGCGGGAACCTGTGTGAAAACGGCAAGCTCGGTGTCGGCGATGACACATAGCGAGCGTGGTTCAAAAAATGCCGCGAGTCGGTGACGCAACATACATCCTCTTGGAGTTGAATGATTTGAACGGGCCAGATCTTTTTATATAAACAGCTGATTCGTTTGCTCTGGTCATTCATAACATTTTAAACTGACTCTCTTCTGATTTATCCAATTGCCGAGCAATCACAATGAATACGTCCCAATCTGCCCCAACAGCAGTTCGCACCCGGTTCGCGCCCTCTCCTACCGGTTATCTTCACCTGGGGGGTGCACGCACCGCCCTGTTTTCCTGGGCCTTTGCCCGCCATCACAACGGCACATTCGTTCTGCGTGTCGAAGATACCGACGTGCAGCGCTCTACACCAGAAGCGGTACAGGCTATTCTGGACGGCATGAAATGGCTGTCACTGGATGCAGACGAAGGCCCCTTCTACCAGATGCAGCGAATCGATCGTTATAAGCAGGTGCTGGCATCCATGCTGGAAGCAGGTACTGCCTACTACTGCTACAGCAGCCCGCAAGAAGTGGAGCATATGCGCGAGACAGCCAAGGCGCAGGGGCGCAAGCCAAAATATGACGGCACCTGGCGACCTGAGCCTGGCAAAACTCTGCCGCCCGTGCCGGAAGGACGCAAGCCGGTTGTCAGGTTCCGCAATCCGCAGGAAGGCGCGGTGACCTGGAACGATATGCTCAAAGGCCCCATTTCAATCGACAATGCCGAGCTAGACGATCTGATCATCGCCCGCCCGGATGGCACGCCGACCTACAACTTCTGTGTGGTGGTAGACGATCACGACATGCAAATCACTCATGTGATCCGCGGAGATGACCACGTCAATAACACGCCCCGCCAGATCAATATTCTGAAAGCGCTGGGCGCAACGGTGCCCGAGTATGGGCATCTACCGATGATTCTTGGCCCCGATGGCCAGAAACTGTCCAAGCGCCACGGCGCAGTCAGCGTCATGGAATATGATGCACAGGGCTATTTGCCCGAAGCCATGATCAACTATCTGGCCAGATTGGGATGGAGTCACGGCGACCAGGAACTGTTCACAAGCGAACAGTTCGTGCAATGGTTCGACACTCGCAATCTGTCCAAGTCTGCCGCGCAATGGGACCCTAAAAAACTCAATTGGGTAAACGCGCACTACATCAGGGAACTGGCCGACGACGCATTGGTCGCCCATGTTGCGCCGCGCATTGCCGCGCGCGGTGGCACCACTGCAGGCCTGGATCTGGCAGCCATTTTGAATTTGTTCCGTGATCGGGCAGAGACTCTTGAACAGCTGGCCGATAACGCGATGCTCTTTTGCGCCCCATATCAGCCGGCTGACCCACAACTTGCCGCTACCGTGCTGACCGAAGACGCACGCGCAACGCTAAAGAAGTTCGCCGCTGCAGCTGCCGCGCTCAACTCATGGGATGCACCTGCTCTGGCTGCACTGGTCAAACAGTTTCTGGCCGACAACGGTTTGAAAATGCCACAGCTTGGTATCCCATTGCGCGTTGCCGTCACGGGCCAAAAACAGACGCCTGCCATTGATGCGGTTCTGGCCATTCTAGGTCGCGATCTCGTTCTGCAACGGCTTGACCAGGTTTAACGATCGCCGCAAATCCGGCAGGTTGATGTAATGCCGAAAGAAAAAAACGCTGCTTCATTCGCAGCGTTTTTTCTTTTGTGCGCGCATCTTGTTGTGAAAATGTTGGTTTTTAACAAAATCTCTCACGGTAACCAATCAAACGCTTTTGCTGTTTGACCAAGGCCATGTCTGGCAACCGTGAAAACAGTCGCACAAACCGGGTCGAAGCAGGACAATTGAGCGAGCATGAATACCGCGCCCACAATGCCTGTTCGCACGCAATGCGTTCTGGAAATTTACGCGCGAGGCGCAAAGCGTTGTAAACATTGGCTTTGCGAAACACTATCTGCATTTTTAAAAAATCGGATGAAGACAATGCACCATCCGATACGAGCTGATCATGCACTTTCAATTGCGATTCAAGAACACAGTTGAAATCGAAATTTGCGATTTGAAAAATCACCACGCATGTGCAAGATGAAAATTTCAGATGAATACAAAACACCTGATCAACCGTCCCGAGAGCTAAATAAATTGAGTTAAGCCAATAATATCAATAAGAAATTCTTTCGTTATACGACGTTATGCGTTACCCTTACGCTTATGATGGAATTTGAATTCATTTCATCAGATCCATTTGAGATGTTTCGCACACAGCGTGGGGAACATATCAAATGGTAGTTAAGCCAAGCTCTTTCGTTGCTTGTCTTGAATTATATCTACGTAGATGTATTTTTAATTTGTGATTAGGACCCTTTCTAAGGAGCAATATCATGGCTACTACCGCCAAGAAAGCTGTAAAGAAAGCTGCAGCCAAACCTGCAGCCAAGAAAGCAGTTGCCAAAAAGGCCCCTGCCAAGAAAGCAGTTGTGAAGAAAACACCTGCCAAAAAAGTCGTTGCTAAAAAAGTCGTTGCTAAAAAAGCAGTCGCTAAAAAAGCAGTTGCCAAAAAAGCACCAGCCAAGAAAGCTGTTGCCAAAAAGGCCGAAGCAAAAAATGAGCCGGACAGGAAAGCAGATGCAAAAAAGGACGTAGCAAAAAAAGCACCTCC
>NZ_JBQEAU010000068.1:15234-23731 GCF_052108595.1 Advenella sp. | reverse complement strand
ACTGACGTAGTACTGAACACTCTGTTTTATAATTGCTCGCAGTCTGGAGCAGGAAAGGGCGCTCAAGTGCCCTTTTTTTATACCTTCTCGCCAATCACACCGAGCCGTAGCTGATCGGGTGGTCGAGCAGGTCGTGTCCATTGTGTTGCCGCGCGCCCAATGCGCGGCGCGATACGATGCAGGTGCCGGCACATCAGAGGGCATTCGGCAGTCGCCAGGCCCACCTGCATATCATACAAATCTAACAGAGGTGATCTTTCATTATGCTTGAGTTTTTTCAGACCCTGAGCTGGACCGCAATATTCCAGATTATTCTCATTGACATACTTTTAGGTGGTGACAACGCCGTCATCATTGCTTTGGCATGCCGCAATCTGGAAAAAGCGCAACGCATGAAAGGCATTCTTTGGGGTACTTTCGGCGCCATCATCATGCGGGTGATTCTGATCGCTTTCGCACTGAAGTTGCTGGAGATTCCTTATCTGAAAATTGTAGGTGGCGCATTGCTGATCTGGATCGGCATTAAGCTGCTGATTCCCGAAGAGGATGAGCATGGTAATGTGTCCGGGGGCACTTCAGTGTGGACCGCGGTTAAAACCATCCTGATTGCCGACTTTGTCATGAGTCTGGACAATGTCATTGCCATCGCCGCTGCTGCACAGAAAACCACGCCAGGCCATGAAGTGGCCTATGTGGCCTTCGGTCTGATTGTCAGCGTGCCAATTATTATCTGGGGCAGCACCCTGGTGCTCAAGCTGATCGACAAGTATCCGCTGGTGATTACGCTGGGTGCAGGTCTGCTGGGCTGGCTGGCCGGCGGCATGTTGATTACTGACGTATTTACAGAAAGAACATTCTTCAATGGCGGACCAGCACCGCAAACTGTTAAGATTGCGGTAGAAGTCATTGGCATAATTCTGGTTGTTGGTCTGGGTAAATGGCTGGCTTCCCGCAAGGGCAAGTCGCAGGTAACTGAAACGCACTAACCCGAGTTGACCGATAGTCCGAGACAACCCGGATGCTGTCCTGATCCGGTTGTGCCGGAAGGCAACCCCGCCAGGCTTTTCGCCCCGGCGGGGTTTGTTGTTTTACATGTCCGCAGACGCCAGGTCTGCCACTCGTATGAAGGTCTGACACTATGGAAGAAAAACCCAAACGCAGTATCTTGCAAGGTCTGCTTATTCTGGCGGTAATCGGTATAGCCGTTACCGTAGCCATTAATTATTTGCGTTAGCACAGGGGGGCCAAAGGCCCGACACCCGTGCTCCTGGCCATGTGTTGGGTGGGCGCCGGCCAGGTTGTGCCCATTGCTTCTGTCCATGATTGCCCGCCTTTTCCCCTGATTCGCGATTTTAAATATATTTAGCAGGAACCCCGCGTGACCGAACTTAAAAAACTGACCATCGCAACCCGTGCGAGCCGCCTTGCCCTTTGGCAGGCGCATCACGTTCGTGAGCTGCTCCTGGCCCATTACCCGCAGTTGCAGGTCGAACTTCTGGAACTGACCACAAAGGGCGACCAGATTCTGGATCGTACATTGTCAAAGATAGGTGGCAAGGGGCTGTTTATCAAGGAACTGGAAACGGCGCTGGTAGACGGCAGGGCAGACTTGGCCGTACACTCGCTCAAAGATGTGCCGGTTGATCTGCAGTCTCCTTTTGCACTGGCGGCGATCCTGGAGCGGGCCGATCCGACCGACGCCTTTGTATCGTCAACCTATCATCAACTGAGCCAATTGCCGGCTGGCGCCGTGGTGGGCACATCCAGCCTGCGCCGTGAATCGCAGATTCGGGCGGCCTATCCATCTCTGGTGGTCAAGCCCCTGCGCGGCAACCTGGACACCCGTTTGTCCAAGCTAGATAACGGCGATTATGATGCCATCGTACTGGCCACTGCGGGGTTGCAGCGCCTGGGACTCGGTGACCGCATTGCATCGCGGCTGGACGTCTCCGAGAGTTTGCCCGCAGCGGGGCAGGGAGCGCTGGGTATTGAGGTGCTGGAAGCGCGCACGGAGCTGCTGGAGATCCTGGCCGACCTGGCCAATCCGGCAACCACCGCCTGTGTTACGGCGGAACGGGCGGTATCCAGGACGCTGGGCGGATCCTGCCAGGTGCCGATTGCTGCCTACGCTACACTGACAGACAATGCAGTCACGCTCAACGCGCTGGTGGCAACGCCCGACGGCTCGCGTGTATTGCGTAGTACCCGGACATCCAGTGCCGAAGGCGCCGATCAGTTGGGGGTTGTGGTGGCGCAAGCGCTTCGGGAGCAGGGTGCCGACGAGATACTGGCGGCACTGCACGAGGCATCACAGAACGACGCCGACAAGGCGTGAGCCCAGGTTGTGCACCATTCGCGCGCAACGGTCATTCTCACAAGACCACAAGGAAAAAACCAGGCGCTGCAACTGCGTTTTGAACAGGCAGGGTTGCGCGTTGCCACACTGCCGGCCCTGACGTTGCAGCCAATCGCCGCCACAGACCCGGTTCCTGATCCAGCCACATTTGATCTGATATTTTTTGTCAGTGGTTTTGCAGTCGATCGCTTTTTTGATCTGTTGGCTGAACAAGGCATGCGATGGCCGCAAGGGCTGCGTGCCGGCTGCGTGGGCCCGGGAACCGTCCTGGCGCTGCAGCGCCAGGGGGTTGCACAACAGCAGATCCTGTGTCCTGCCGGCGATCAGCCCTACGACTCCAGTGGTTTTTTGGCACGGTTGAAGGCCAGTGCCGTTTTTGCGTGCCTCAGCTCAGTGTTGATTGTGTGTGGCACCACAGGCAACCCGTGGCTTGCCCGGCAATTGCAGGAACTATCGCTTCAAGTCAAGCGCCTGCCCTTGTATAGGCGGGATGCCAGGCAATGGGATAGGCAGCAGCAGCGCCAAATGAGCAGCCTGCTTGCCGATCCGGCGGAAAAAAAATATGTGGTACTGACCAGCCCTCAGGGGATAGAAGCGTTCGTCGATAATCTGGCCACGGCCCAGATAGACCCGGATCCGCTTGCCGAATCCACGACCTTTGTGGTCACCCATGAAGGACAGGTCGATAGTCTGAAGCATGCCTGGCAGCAAAAACTGCCAGCAGGGAACGCCGGCACATTGCGCATCGTACAGGCATTGCCGCAGGAAGACGCAATTTTCCACATCGTTACAATCTCGGATTAAAAGCCTGCTGTAATCCACTACAATGTACAAAACTTTCACGAACGTATCGCCAAGCGGTGTATTGGTTTTCTGGATAGTAAGGAATTGAAAAACATGGAAAAAAAACAGGACGACGCGCGAAATACGGAAAATGAAAAAAAACCGGAAGCGGCTGGCCATCAAGCGCAGCAAAGGAGCGCAGCGCCGGATACAGTGACGGATGCAGAGCTGGCTAACGAGAAAACCACGGCTGAGAAAACGGCAGTGCATGTTGGCAAGGCCGATACGGCAGCTGGGGCAAAGCCTGTTTCTGGCGCTGCAGGTGGCGCCATTCCTCCCATTGAGACGGGCAAGAACGATAGCAATGCAGGTAAAGGCACCAAAGGGCCATTGATTGCGGCGCTTGTGGTCGTGGCGGCCATCGCAGCTGGCGGTTACTACTACGCTCAGAATAATCAGTCCGAGCTCGAAAGCAGCAGTCAGACTTCCAGCGAGTCTGACTCTTCCGCACCTGCAGAGGCGCCGGCATCCGGCGCCGCGCAACCGGACCAGACGCCTGCCGCAGATGCTACATCAGATTCATCAGATTCTTCACAATCAGATGCAGCCGGCAATGCAGAATCGGCCCAGAGTGCCGACACAACGCCAGTCACGACAAGTGGCGATGCCCAGGCTGATGCAGACGTTGCAGGAGAGGGTGCGTCGCCTGACGACGCTGCGGCGACTGCTCAGGATGAGGCAAGTGGCAGCAACAGCAGTACGCCCATGGGCCCGACAGCAAGCAATAGCGAACCAACGCAGTCGGGGGCTGAGCCCGCCGGGAACTCAACGGCGCAATCATCCAGTACTGCGACCACAGAAAACACATCCGGCGATGCGTCGGTCGATGCGACAGACACAGCCGGCGCTTCAGGCCAAGATACTGCTACTACGCCCACATCCGCTACAGGCACGCCGGCAACGGCCGTAGATGCACCTCATGCGTCTGGTGCCCCATCAGCCGCAGGGTCAGGCACGGGCGGTTTTACCGGTTCCTTGCCGGCCGACATTCGCGATCAGCTTGATCGGCAGTCGGCACAGATTATTGCGCTGCGCGATCAGTTGGAGTCTTCACAAAAGCAACTGCAGCAGCTGCAAACAACCCGTTTGCAAGCCTCGCGTGATGAGACAACCCTGTTTGTGGTCAATGATGTGAGTCGTCTGGTCTCCATGGCACAGAATGAGCTTGCTATCGCCGGCAACCTTGAAAATGCCTTGGCTTCGCTGGAAACAGCAATCAAGGCCATAGATCAGGCTGATGCGCCGGTGCTGGCAGGGTTGCGTGGCGCTTTGGCTGCCGATATCGTTACCCTGAAGTCTGCGCCAGCCATTAGCGTGGATGCGCAATTTGCCCAAGTAGCGGCATTGTCCGGAAAAATTGATGCGCTGCCAATGCTGGCTCCCGATCAGGCGGGCGCCAAACCCATGACCGGACAGTCTTCGGAAGTGACGTCCCCTGCGGGAAGCGCGAACGATACGAACTCGGTCGCATCCTCTGATGTCTGGTATGAGCGTGCCTGGAACGAGGTGAAAACCTGGCCGGTTGCTGCCTGGGAAGGATTGCGTTCCGATCTTGGCGGGATTGTGCGAGTGGAAAAACTGGCCGATCCGAATCAGATGTTGCTCACGGTTGATCAGGCAGCCCAGTTGCGGGCAAATCTGAAGCAGCATTTGCATTTTGCCCAGCAGGCATTGCTCAATAGACAGCAGGGTATTTGGACTTCATCGCTTGAAACCGTCGTCAACGGTGTCAGACAAAGTTTCAATCAGGATTCGGTTGAGACGCAACAGGTGCTGGGCCAACTTCAGCAACTGCTCAAGGCTGGTGTCAGGCAGCAGTTGCCGTCCATCACGCAGAGCGTGAAGGCGGTTCAGGAAACCCGCAAGCAGCTTAAATCCATGAATCCCGGACAGGAGTAATGCATGCGAACCAGTTTGAAATTACTCGTCCTGTTTGCTGTTGCTGTTGCTGCCGCACTCTTGTTGCGTGATTCCAGCGGCTATTTCATGGTTGTGACCGGCGATGAGCGCCGTACGGTGTCGCTGGCTTCTGGCCTGGTCTTCATTGTCATTGCCTTTTTCGTTTTTTACCTCATCTTTCGTTTTATCGGTGTTCTGATGGATGCGCCAACGCGATGGCGCAACTGGAATCAGCGCCGGCACACCCGCAAGGACTATGATCTGCTGGAGCGGGGCTGGGTCGAATTGCTGGAAGGGCGAAGCAGCCCGGCGGAAAAGGATTTGACCCGCCTGCTCAATCGCAGTCGTGACAGTGGCAGGCAGGCGCTGGCCAGTCTGGCGGCGGCCAAGGCGGCGCACAACCAGTCGCGCTATGCCGAACGGGATGCGTTGCTTCTGACTGCACAGTCCAAGGCGCAGGGCAACCCCAGGATGCAGGATGCCGCCACTACCATCCGTGCGGAAATGCTGCTGGAGCAAGGCGAATCCAAACAGGCGCTGGCATTGCTCGAGCCACTGGCAAAAGCTGGAGGTGCCAATCAGGACCATATCCAGAAACTGCTGTTGCGCGGTTACAAGCAAATTGGTAACCAGGATAAATTGCTGCAGGTAGCGCGTGCGCTGAACAGGAAAGGAACCATCGATAGTTTCGAGGGCCAGCGTCTCATTGAGCATGCCGGTGCGGCGGTCATGAAAGCGACCACCCGGGATAGTTGGGCCAATACCTGGAAGTCATTCAGCGCGGCTGAAAAGGTCATGCCGCTGATCGCACTGGCTGCTGCCGAGAAAGCGCAGGCCGCCGGCCATCCCGACACTGCCGGGCAAATACTGGAAGCCTCGTTGCGGGAACATATTGACCCGCGACTGCTTAATGCCTATGTCCAGTGCCCGGCCGAACAGGTCAATGCACGCCTGACCAAAGCGCAGCAATGGCTCGAGAAAGACGAAAACAATCCTGATCTGCTCAATGCGCTCGGTTTCTTATGCCTGGCCGCGCAGTTGTGGGGACAGGCCGAGCGCTATCTGACACGTAGCCTCAAGTTGCGTGAAGATCCACGCACGCATACCTTGCTTGGTGCGCTCTACGACCGCTTGGGCAAGCCTGCCGAGGCAGTCAAGCACTGGCGTTTTGCCTCGGCCTCCATCTCCATGCTGCCCACAGTCGCAGGAGAAAAATACCTGCCTGCGGCCGATACGCGAATGGATCCGGACGGCCCGCCTGACCGCAAGCGTGCCGAACAGCAAATTGAGCAGGAACGCGCAGATGAGGCGTCCGAGAAAACGATCTATGCCAAACGGCCGGAAGCCGATGATGAGTATTTTGACAGTGCACCCATCCCCGGTATCAGGACGGATGAATTGAATGAAAAATCGTAACCACAGTAACCAGAAGAGTTGACTATGAGCTTGAAAAATGTCCCGGCCGGTTCCAAGACGCCGGAAGAATTCAATGTTGTAATTGAAATTCCGATGAATGCCGATCCGGTTAAATACGAAGTGGATAAAGACACCGGGGCGGTGTTTGTAGATCGCTTCATGATGACGGCCATGCACTACCCGTGCAACTATGGCTATATTCCGGACACACTGTCTGATGATGGCGATCCGGTCGATGTGCTGGTCATGACGCCGTTTCCTGTTGCGGTCGGATCGGTCATCAAATGCCGCGCCCTGGGCGTGTTGCAAATGGATGATGAAGCCGGTGGCGACGCCAAATTGCTGGCTCGCCCGGTCGACAAGCTGTACCCTCCCTATAGCAACCTGAATGCGCATACTGATTTGCCAGAGCAGGACCTGCAGCGCATTCAACACTTTTTCGAGCATTACAAAGATCTTGAAAAAGGCAAGTGGGTCAAGATCAAAGGCTGGGAAGGGGTCGAAGCGGCGCATACGGAGATCACCAGCAGTATCGAGCGATTCCAGAAAGGTAAATAATCCGCTGGTTTCCAACGACTTTTAAAAAGGGCACGGCAGTATACGACCGGGCCCTTTTTTTGATGGCGAGCACAAAGCGATCCACGCTAGCCTGCCGCAACGTTTTATTGATCATGATAACCAATACCATTTAAGAGACTGCTATGACATATGTATTTCCCGCCCCCGAGATTGTTTCCCTTGCTGTCGCAGGTAGCGATGCGCGCTTTCCGGTGCGCCGTGTTTACTGCGTAGGACGCAATTACGCCGAGCATGCAAAGGAAATGGGTTTTACAGGCCGTGAAGATCCTTTCTTTTTCTGCAAGCCAGCTGATGCATTGCTGCCTGTCTCCGACGGTCAGACAGGGCAAATGCCGTATCCTTCCAAAACGGCTAACCTGCATTATGAAATGGAATTGGTCGTCGCTATTGGTAAAGGGGGCAAGGACGTGTCGGTAGAGCAGGCGGCGCAGATGGTTTTCGGTTATGCACTGGGCCTGGACATGACTCGTCGCGATTTGCAGGGCGAGGCCAAGAAGCAGGGCAGGCCCTGGGAAGTGGGCAAGGCATTCGATCTGTCGGGTCCGATCGGACCTGTACATCCGGCGGCGACGGTCAAGGGCATTGACTCGGCTGCCATCTCGCTGGATGTCAATGGCCAGACACGTCAGAGCAGCACAATTGCGTCGCTGATCTGGTCTATTCCTGAATCCATTGCCTATTTGTCGGGATTGTTTGAGCTACAACCTGGCGATCTGATTTTCTCTGGCACGCCGGAAGGGGTGGGCGCGGTCACGGTCGGCGATGAATTGGTCGGCAAAGTGGACGGGCTGGGTCAGTTGAATGTACGCATCGTCTGATCGTCGTAGCAGTCGTTCCTGCCGCAAAAACGCGCGACCAGGAATGACATACGCCTCTTTCGCGAACGCAGGTGCCTGCTGAAAGCCTCTTTCAGTCGCATCTGCACATAATCAGGCTGCCTGAGCCGGTGCAAAACGTTAAATATTAAGACATCGGCAAAGCGCATTATTCAGCCTTTTGCAAGCCAAATCAAGCAGATAGCCAAATTGGTCGCGGCTCGAAAAAATTGCAAATGTTACAAATACAAGCACTTTATAGTCGTTCTGTAATGACCTTTGGCGTGAAAGTGCGAATAATGGTTTGTACTGATTTCGCAATTCAAATAAAGAGGTTAAGTCATGAAATTCAATACGACACGATCAATGGTTTTGACAGCGGTATTCGCTGGCTTGTTAGGTCTGGCCGGATGCGACAACGGTGGCGATTCGACTGAGCCCAAAGCGCCGGGAACAACGTCGGAAGCGCCGGCAGCACCGGCTCCTGCGGCTGAACCAGCCGCGCCAGCCGATTCCACTACCACACCAGCGCCGTCTGGCGAAGCACCTGCCTCTGGCGAAGCACCTGCCTCTGGTGGCAGCCAGCCAC
>NZ_JBQEAU010000068.1:2207-15134 GCF_052108595.1 Advenella sp. | reverse complement strand
TCTGGCGAAGCACCTGCCTCTGGCGAAGCACCTGCCTCTGGTGGCAGCCAGCCACAATAAGACGAGGAGATATCATGAAACTTCATACGATACGCTCAGCGGCCTTGGCGGCGACTCTGGCAGGCTTGTTGGGATTGGCCGGATGCGACAACGGTGCAGATTCGTCAGCACCGGAAACACCACCGGCATCATCCGAAGCGCCGGCCACATCGGCACCTGCTGCTGAGCCTGCAGCACCTGCTGATTCCGGCACAACACCTGCGCCTTCTGGCGAGGCGCCGGCTTCTGGCGGCAGCCAGCCACAATAACTGAAAGGGAACGCATGAATTTGAATACGACACGTTCCGCGATTCTGGTTGCTGTGGTGGCGGGATTGTTCGGTATGGCTGGTTGCGATAAGGGAGCCGATTCCACGGCGCCCGAAACGCCTGCGGCGACGTCCGAAGCACCTGCCACTTCCGCACCGGCTGCAGAACCGGCTGCACCGGCAGAATCCTCAACCGCACCAGCCGATGCGGATGCGGCACCGGGGGCCGAGTCTTCATCCACTTCGGGTGAGGCACCGGCTCCGGCTGCCGACGCTTCTGCCAGTGCTGACAGCAGCCTGCCGCAAACTTGCCAGGATTACTTCAAAAAAGCCGAGGACTTGGTTGTGAAGGCAGGCGGATCTGCTGAGCAGATGAAGCAGATGCTTGATGAGCAACGCTCGCAAATGGCTGCCATCGATGATCAGGCGCAGCTGGAGTCCAGTTGCAAACAGGCGTTGGATATGCTGGATCAGCAGCAGCAACAAATGCCACAATAAATTCTGCGGGTATCCCTCTGGGGCTTGCGGCGCTAACATAACGATGGAGTTTTTGCGAAATCTCTCCATCATGATTACTCTCTCTGGGCGACTCGACAATAACATTGTTGGTCGCTTTTTTTTTATCAAAAAACGGCAGCGGCTGCGGTGCGCGTGGCTGTTGTGCCTGCAGTCGCGACTTGGCATCAGGAATTTTTCAGGCAACTGCGTAGAAAGGATTTACGCGCCTCGCCAGTCAGGGATTGGGCTTTTGCATCCTGGTTGCAATTGGCCATCGGCTGCTGCGAACTGGTTAAAAACTAGCTGCCTGCTTTTGCTGTGATTGTTCAGGCATTCCTTCATAAAGCGCTTGCGAGCATCTTTCTGCCGATTTTTGTTTTGACCTCTGCGTTGCAGGTTGTCATGCGACTTTGCAGGCTGTTTTACTTTTTCGCCGGTGCTGCGGTTTGCGCCAGGCCGGTCGCGCACAAGAGGCTGGCAGCGATCGCTGCAGCGCAGGTTGATTTGCTGACTTTGTTCATTTTCATTTCTTGTGAACGAGATAAAAAACGGCATTATCGGGTAGTCATGCTGGCGCATCGCATACGCATAAGCCATAAAATCTGGCGAGCAAATTTTCGCAAATTCCGGTTCAGACATTGACTCAATGCGTGGAAAATCGCAATGCTGTCGTCTCTGCGCGAATGACCAAAAAAATACCTTCGCAGCCGAAGGTATTTTTTCATCAGGAATGCAGGTTGTTTATTTTTTCATCATATCGAAGAACTGGTCATTGTTCTTCGTGGATTTGATCTTGTCCAGAATGAATTCCATTGACTCGACTTCGTCCATATCGTGAATGAATTTGCGCAGTACCCAGACGCGTTGCAGTTTCTCTGGTTTCATCAGCAGCTCTTCACGGCGGGTGCCTGACTTGTTCAGATTGATCGCGGGGTAAATCCGTTTTTCTGCCAGGCGGCGTTCAAGATGAACCTCGCAGTTACCAGTGCCCTTGAATTCTTCATAAATGACTTCATCCATGCGGCTACCGGTTTCAATCAAGGCGGTACCGATAATCGTCAGGGAACCGCCTTCTTCTATATTCCGGGCTGCACCAAAGAACCGTTTGGGGCGTTGCAGCGCATTGGCGTCAACACCGCCGGTCAGGACCTTGCCTGAAGAGGGCACGACGGTATTGTAGGCGCGGGCCAGACGGGTGATGGAGTCCAGCACAATGACCACGTCTTTTTTCAGCTCGACCAGACGTTTGGCCTTTTCGATAACCATTTCGGCAACCTGTACGTGACGGGTGGCCGGCTCATCGAAAGTAGAGGCGACCACCTCACCGCGCACGGTACGGGTCATCTCTGTCACTTCTTCGGGACGCTCATCAACCAGCAGGACGATCAGTGTCGCATCGGGATAGTTGGTGGTAATGGAATGCGCGATATGCTGCATCATGACCGTTTTACCCGACTTCGGGCTGGCGACGATCAGGGCGCGCTGGCCTTTGCCGATGGGTGAAAAAATATCCAGGATACGGCCGGTGTTGTTTTCTTCGCTTTTGATGTCGCGTTCAAGAATCAGGGGGTCGTCCGGGTGCAGAGGCGTCAGGTTCTCGAACATGATGCGGTGTTTCATCAGTTCCGGAGATACGCCATTGACGTTTTCCACTTTGACCAGGGCAAAATAGCGTTCGCCGTCTTTGGGCACACGTACTTCACCTTCGATCGAGTCACCTGTGTGAAGATTGAAGCGGCGGATTTGCGAAGGGGAAATGTAGATGTCGTCGGTGCTGGCGAGGTAGGAGGTTTCGGGGGAGCGAAGAAAGCCAAAGCCATCGGGCAGTACTTCCAGCACACCATCGCCGAAGATTTGTTCCCCCATTTTTGCGCGACGCTTCATGATGGCAAACATCAATTCCTGCTTGCGGAAGCGGTTGGCGTTTTCGATTTCCAGGCCAGCAGCCATTTCGAGCAGCTGCGACACATGCAGTGCCTTTAATTCATTAAGGTGCATTATTTATTAGTAAGGATAGATAAGGATTGAAATAAGAGTCATGGCGGCGGGCTGACGAATGAGCCCGCGCGAAAAAGTAACTTAAATGGATTCGTCAATGAACCCGGTAAGCTGGGTTTTGTTGACTGCGCCGACTTTGGTCGCCACAGCTTCGCCGTTTTTGAAAAGCATCAGTGTTGGAATGCCGCGAATGCCGAACTTGGCAGCGACCTCCGGGTGGTCCTGGACGTCGACCTTGACTACCTGGATACGGCCTTCGTAGTCGCGGGATGCCTCTTCCAGCAGTGGAGCAATCGCCTTGCACGGGCCACACCAGGGGGCCCAGTAGTCTACCAGCACCGGCAGCTCCGACTTGAGCACTTCGGCTTCAAATGATTTCTCGGTTGCGTGTTTGATCAGATCGCTCATAATGTTTCAGATGACAGTGGTCAAGGATAATCGGAAATGGAATATAACGTATTTGGGATGCCTCGATTTGAGGTCGATCAAAGCGGATAGGTTTGATGTGAGCTGCAACGGAATGGATTTTTCAGTTTGAATTCCGAAGCCGGCGTATGAAGCCCGGGCCAGTCAAGGAAAGGATACTCCTGAAAGGCAAACAGCAGCCAAATGCGTCTGTGGTTAAATGTAAGAATACCATTTATCGATAAAGATTGTCGAAAAGCGTGATTATTAGGCGACAAAAAACGCCTTGAGCACGTAAAATGTCTGTTTTTTTGAACAGTATTGAGAAACACGTGGCCGCCAAGCAAAGCTATGACGAAGCATCAATCCGAGTCCTCAAGGGCCTGGAGCCCGTGCGCGAGCGCCCGGGCATGTACACCCGCACGGAAAATCCGCTGCATATTATTCAGGAAGTGATCGACAACGCTGCCGACGAATCCCTGGCGGGTTTCGGCAGACAGATTACCGTTACGGTCAATACAGACAGCAGTATAACGGTCGAAGACGACGGACGAGGCATTCCCGTCGGTCTGCACCCCGAGGAGAAAGCACCGGTTGTTGAAATTGTCTTTACCCGGCTGCATGCCGGTGGCAAGTTCGATAAGAAAGCCGGCGGCGCTTATGCATTCTCGGGCGGACTGCATGGCGTGGGGGTGTCCGTGACCAATGCGCTGTCAACCCGAATGGAAGTGACCGTCTGGCGCGACAGTAGTGAGTACCAGCTGGTATTTGCCAAAGGTGGTGTGGTAGAGGCCCCGTTGACGCGGCTGGGCGATGCGGTACCACGCAAGAAAACCGGCACACGGGTGCGCATCTGGCCTGATCCCAAATATTTTGATACCGCCCAGATTCCAATGAACGAGCTGCTGCGTTTGCTACGTAGCAAGGCCGTGCTCATGCCCGGTGTCACCGTTGTCCTGAATAATGAAAAAACCGGCGAACAGAAAAAATGGCTGTATGAGCGTGGGCTGACCGGCTATCTGACCGAATCGCTGGCGGGGGAAGAGTTGCTGGTGCCGGTGTTTGCCGATAGTCAGTATGCAGATAAGTCGCATGAGTATTTTGCCGATGGCGAGGGTGCGGAATGGGCCGTAGCCTGGACTGCCGAAGGGCAGGTGGTGCGCGAATCCTATGTCAACCTGATTCCCACCTCGGCAGGCGGCACGCACGAAGCCGGCTTGCGTGAAGGCTTGTATACGGCGCTCAAGAGTTTCATCGAAATGCACAATCTGCTGCCCAAAGGCATCAAGCTGCTACCCGAAGACGTTTTCTCCCGGGCCAGTTTCGTGCTCTCGGCCAAGGTGCTGGATCCGCAGTTCCAGGGACAGATTAAAGAGCGACTGAACAACCGCGATGCCGTCAGGCTGGTTGGCGGCTTTGCCAAAACCTCGTTTGAATTGCGTCTCAATAGTAATGTGGAAGCAGGCAGAAAACTGGCCGAGCTGGCTATCCGCCAGGCACAGGTGCGCACCCGTTCTGCGCAGAAAGTGGAAAAGCGCAAGAGTTCCGGTGTTGCGGTCCTGCCGGGCAAGCTGACCGATTGTGAATCGTCCGACAGTACCCGCACTGAAGTGTTCCTGGTCGAAGGCGATTCTGCGGGCGGCTCTGCGAAGATGGGCCGTAATAAGGAATTTCAGGCAGTCCTGCCGCTGCGAGGCAAGGTGCTCAATGCATGGGAAGTGGAAAAAGATCGCCTGTTTGCCAACAACGAGATTCACGACATCGCCGTTGCCATTGGCGTAGACCCGCATGGCGCCAATGACAATCCAGACCTTTCCGGGCTGCGCTATCGGCGTATCTGCATTCTTTCCGATGCCGACGTTGACGGCTCGCACATTCAGGTGCTGTTGCTCACGTTGTTCTATCGTCATTTCCCCAGGCTGGTGGAAAACGGCTTTGTATTTATTGCCAAGCCGCCATTGTTCAGGGTGGACGTCCCGGCCCAGGGCAAGCGCCCGGCGCGCAAGTTGTATTGCCTGGATGAATCGGAACTGGAGGCCATCCAGGACAAGTTGGTGCAGAAGGATGGCGTGAAACTTGCCAGCCTGGGTATCAGCCGCTTTAAAGGCTTGGGCGAAATGAGTGCTGAACAGCTGTGGGAAACGACAATGAATCCGGACACCCGGCGTTTGCTGCCCGTGGGGTATGGCGAACTGACGTCCGAAGAGACGAAAAAAATGTTCAATATGCTGATGGGTAAAGGTGAGTCTGCGCAGCGACGCAGTTGGCTCGAAGACAAAGGTAATTTAGCGGAAGTGGATGTGTAATGAGTGATCAAGACCAGACGGACCTGTTTGAAGCAGCGCCTCCCGAAGACGAAACCATCACCCTGGGTTTGTATGCCGAGCAGGCGTATCTGGACTATGCGGTATCTGTCGTGCGCGGGCGGGCCTTGCCCGACGTGGGCGACGGACAAAAGCCCGTGCAGCGGCGCATTTTGTATTCGATGAGTGAAATGGGCCTGCGCGCCGGCGCCAAGCCGGTCAAGTCGGCCAGGGTTGTCGGCGATGTGCTGGGCAAGTTTCACCCGCATGGCGACCAGGCTGCGTATGACGCGTTGGTGCGGATGGCCCAGGATTTCACCTTGCGCTATCCGCTTATTGATGGCCAGGGCAATTTCGGCTCGCGCGACGGCGATGGCGCTGCAGCCATGCGATATACCGAAGCGCGCCTGACGCCCATAGCGGATGTGCTGCTCGGTGAAATTGATGAGGGCACGGTAGATTTCGTTCCCAATTACGATGGCAGCCAGCAGGAGCCGCAAATGTTGCCTGCGCGCCTGCCTGTCATGCTGCTCAATGGCGCCTCTGGTATTGCTGTGGGAATGGCAACTGAAATTCCTTCGCATAACCTGCAGGAAGTGGCGGTTGCCGCTCTGGGTTTGTTGCGTCATCCGCGCATGAGCGATGAAGAGCTGTATACGCTGATTCCTGGACCGGATTTTGCCGGCGGCGCCCAGATCATTACACCGGCCAGCGATATCGCGGCCATCTATTCATCAGGTCGTGGCTCGCTCAAGGCGCGAGCGCGCTGGGAATTTGAAGAGATGGCGCGTGGACAGTGGCAACTGGTTATCACGGAACTGCCGCCCAATACCTCGGGCCAGAAAGTACTGGAGGAAATTGAGGAGATCACCAATCCCAAGGTGCGGACAGGCAAGAAAGCGCTGACACCCGATCAGCAGGCAAACAAGTCTGCCATGCTGGGAATGCTTGATGCCGTGCGCGATGAGTCCGGACGGGAAGCGGCGGTGCGACTGGTTTTCGAGCCCAAGTCCTCGCGCATTGATCGCAACGAATTTGTCAATCTGCTGCTGGCTCAGACTAGCATGGAAGGCACGGTATCGGTCAACCTGGTATGCATTGGTATTGACGGCCGTCCGCGGCAACGCAATTTGCGTACCGTGCTTGAGGAATGGCTGCAGTTCCGTACCCAGACGGTCACCCGACGTACGCGATACCGTCTGGATAAGGTCATTGATCGCATCCATGTGCTGGAAGGCCGCATGCTGGTGTATCTGAACGTGGATGAAGTGATCCAGACCATACGCGAGTCCGACGAACCGCGCGCGGCCCTGATGGAACGATTTTCACTGACGGAAAGACAGGCCGAAGATATTCTTGAAATGCGGCTGCGCCAGTTGGCAAAGCTCGAAGGGTTCAAGATTGAGCAGGAGCTCAATGACAAGCGTGGTGAAGAGAAGAAACTGCAGGAGCTGCTGGACAACCCGTCGGCGCTCAAGCGGATGATTGGCAAGGAAATTGAAGCCGATGCCAAAAAATACGGTGACCCGCGCCGCACAATTATCCAGGAGGCCGAAAGAGCTGTACTGGAAACCCGTATCGTGCAGGAGCCTGTTACCGTCATCGTGTCGGAAAAGGGCTGGTTGCGTTCGCGTCAGGGTCATGGTCATGACCACACTCAGTTCGGCTTCAAAACCGGCGATCGCATGTATGCAGCCTACGAATGCCAGAGCACCGATACCTTGATCGCGCTGGGCAGCAACGGCCGCGTCTATTCCGTAGCGGTGTCTACGCTTCCGTCGGCGCGGGGGGATGGCCAGCCCATCACCAGCATGGTCGATCTGGAGCGCGGCACCCAGGTTACCCAGTTTATCGCGGGTGCCGCAGACAGTCGCTGGTTGCTTATGCAAAGCAACGGGTTGGGCTTTACCGCAAAACTGTCGAATATGATCAGCCGTCAGAAAGCAGGCAAGCAGTTCGTCACGGTCGAGGCCGAGCAGCATTTGCTGCGCCCCATACCGGTGTTCAATAATAGTACCCATCTGGCGATGTATACCGCCAAAGGGAAAATCCTGATCGTTGGCCTGGGCGAAGTGAAATCGCTTGCAGGCGGCGGCCGGGGAACTCAATTGATGACGCTTGACGCCAGCGACAGTCTGGCCCAGATCATTCCCGTGGGCGAGGGCGGCATCATGGTGTCGGGCATCTATCGCAACAAACAGACTGAGGATACGCTATCGTTGCAGGCGCTGGCCGAGTACATTGGCAAACGTGCCCGCAAGGGACGCCTGTTCGTGGTGCGCATGAAAAACATTACACTGTTGCCGGTCATGGCAGCAAACAAGGAGTAGAGTCGTGGGATATAAAGTGACGGTGCATCCCAGCAACCATCAATTTGAAACAGCAGAAGGGCAGACCATTCTGGACGCAGCTCTTGGTGCGGGCTACGTGCTGCCCTATAGTTGTCGCAGCGGTTCCTGCTCTACCTGCAAGGGTAAGGTGCTGAGCGGTACATTCGAAGCCGGTCCGGCTCCGGCGCAGATTCTGTCGGCCGAAGACATCAGCGCCGGCTATACGCTGTTCTGTCAGGCACACGCGACCAGCGATATGGATATTGAGGTGCGCGAAGTACGTATGGCCAGCGACATTCAAATCCGCAAGATGCCGGCCCGGGTCATGGCGCTGGACAAAAAAGCCGATGATGTGATGGTCATGAGCTTGCAGCTGCCTGCCACTGAACCGTTTCGATATTATGCCGGACAATATATCGAATTCATTTTGAAGGATGGCAAGCGGCGCAGCTTTTCCATGGCGACCGCGCCCAACGGCACGGAACCAGTAGAGCTGCATATCCGTCATCTGCCCGGTGGGGTGTTCACAGACCATGTTTTTGGCGCCGGCGCCACACAAATGAAGGTGCGTGAAATTGTGCGGGTAGAAGGCCCGCTGGGTTCGTTCTTTTTGCGCGACGACAGCGATAAGCCAATTATTTTCCTGGCCAGTGGAACCGGGTTTGCACCCATCAAGGCGATGATGGAGCACATTATTGCCAAGGGCATTACCCGTCCGGTCACGCTCTATTGGGGTGGTCGCCGCCCGCACGATCTGTACATGAACGATCTGGCTCGGCAGTGGGCGCGCGAACTGCCCTTTTTCACGTACGTTCCGGTCATTTCCGACGCCACGGAGCAAGATGCGTGGACGGGCAGAATCGGTTTTGTGCATAAGGCAGTGATTCAGGATTATCCTGATCTGTCAGGACACCAGGTGTATGCTTGCGGTGCACCCATCGTGGTCAACAGTGCCCGCACCGAATATACCGGCCTTTGCGGATTGCCCGAGGATGAGTTTTTTGCCGATTCGTTTACATCGGAAGCGGACGCCATTCATAACTGACGCAGCACGTGGTAATGACCCGAAGCCGGTGTGTCGCAGCGACGCACCGGCTTTTGTTCATATGGCCATATGCCCGTGTGCTCGTGCACCCATATGAGCGGGATCTGCCACTGATTTTCACCAAACGAGCATCAGTGGCTTTGTCCTATTGCTGTTGCGCTTCGAGCGAAAAGAGCAAGTGATAAGCAGAACAGGCAAGCAAGTGTCGGTTGGTGCTCTTCAGGCCGGTGCGTTTCAGACCGACGCGTTTAAAGTACAACGTACAACGATTAAATACACTGATTGACGTGGAAGCAGGGCAGGTGGGGTGCGCACACCAATAGCGAAAGCGCGTGGTTTGAATACTTGCTTTGCTTGCGTTATATTCATTCGAATTTTCGTTTATTCGTGGCATTGGCCAGCCGGGCCAACGCATCGTGCGGCATACAAATTTGACTCAAATGTCAGTGTGCTGCGGCTGACCGAGGTCAGGAAGCGACACATTACTTTGACATTTGCAGTGCTGATACGCGCAATCGTCGAAAGTCATCTTATAATAACGGGTTACCAAATTTTTCTTCCATTTCTTACAATGAAAGTCGCTGACATCCGCCAGAAATTCCTGCACTTTTTTGAATCGAAGGGCCACACCATTGTGCCTTCTTCTTCATTGGTGCCGGGAAACGACCCCACTTTGCTGTTCACCAACTCCGGTATGGTGCAGTTCAAGGATGTATTCACTGGCAAGGAGACGCGGCCATATTCGCGTGCCACCACCTCGCAGCGTTGCCTGCGTGCCGGCGGCAAGCACAACGACCTGGAAAATGTCGGTTATACCGCCAGGCATCATACGTTTTTCGAAATGCTGGGTAATTTCAGCTTTGGCGACTATTTCAAGCAGGATGCCATTCGCTACGCCTGGCAATTGCTGACCACCGTCTACGGCCTGCCGGCCAATAAACTGTGGGTCACGGTCTACCAGGAAGACGACGAAGCCTATGATATCTGGCTCAAGGAAATTGGCGTTCCGGCAGAACGCATTATCCGTATTGGCGATAACAAGGGCGCACGCTATGCGTCCGACAATTTCTGGCAAATGGCAGATACTGGCCCTTGCGGTCCATGCTCGGAGATTTTCTATGATCACGGGCCCGATGTCTGGGGTGGCCCACCGGGATCGCCCGAAGAGGATGGCGACCGCTACATCGAGGTCTGGAACCTGGTATTCATGCAGTTCGAGCGCGACCAGCAGGGCAATATGACGCCGCTGCCACGTCCCTGTGTCGATACCGGCATGGGCCTGGAGCGTATCGCTGCGGTGTTGCAGCATGTGCATTCCAATTACGAAATCGATCTTTTCCAAAGTTTGATCAAGGCTGCGGCACGCGAGACCGGCACCAGCGACTTGTCCAATAATTCGCTCAAGGTCATTGCCGACCATATTCGTGCCTGCAGTTTTATGATTGTAGACGGCGTCATTCCCGGTAACGTTGGTCGCGGCTATGTGTTGCGCCGTATTGTTCGCCGCGCCCTGCGTCACGGTCATCAGTTGGGCAAGACAACACCGTTTTTCCACCAGTTGGTGGCCGATCTGGTCGAGCAGATGGGCGAGGCCTATCCTGAATTGGCCAAATCGGCTGAACGTGTGACGTCCGTGATCCGTCAAGAAGAAGTGCGCTTCCAGGAAACCCTGGTCAACGGGATGCGCATACTGAACGATGAGCTGGCTGCGCTGGGCAAGGGTGGCGTGCTTGATGGCCAGACTGCCTTCCGTTTGTACGATACATTCGGTTTCCCATTCGATCTGACCGCCGACGTGTGTCGTGAGCGTGATTTCAGCGTTGATCAGGCGGGCTACGAGCAAGCCATGGCGCGCCAGAAGGCCCAGGCCAAAGCCAGCGGCAAGTTCAAGATGGCAACGAACCTGCAGTACGGCGGTGCACAAACCCGCTTCGAAGGCTATGAGCATCTGCAAACCACTGCAACCGTACAGGCACTCTATGTGGACGGTACGATGGTCGACGTGGTTCAGGAAGGTCAGGATGCCATTGTTGTGCTGGACAATACGCCGTTTTATGCCGAATCCGGCGGCCAGGTTGGCGACAGCGGGACCCTAGCCGGTTTCGGGTCGACTTTTGATGTTGTAGATACACAAAAAATCCAGGCCAATGTATTTGGCCATCACGGTACGGTCAGCCTGGGCAGTCTCAAGGTCGGCGATCAGGTCCAGGCTCAGGTAGACGCTGGGCGGCGTGCTGCCACCGTTCGCAACCACTCGGCCACGCACCTGTTGCACAAGGCGCTCAAGCAGGTCCTGGGCGAGCATGTGCAGCAGCGAGGTTCGCTGGTGGATCCCGATAAAACCCGCTTTGACTTTTCCCACGGCTCGCCGGTTACTGCCGCGCAGATCCGGGATGTGGAAGCGATAGTCAATAACGAGGTGTTGGCCAATAATGAAGTGGCTGCGCGCGTGATGTCCTTTGATGAGGCAGTGGCGGACGGGGCCATGGCGCTGTTCGGCGAGAAATATGGCGACAGCGTAAGGGTCCTGGATATCGGTTTTTCGCGCGAACTGTGCGGCGGCACGCACGTGGCGCGCACCGGAGATATTGGCCTGTTCAAAATCGTCTCCGAGAGTGGTGTGGGTGAGGGCGTGCGGCGTGTGGAAGCCATTACCGGGCACAACGCTTTTGACTGGGTACAGAACCTCAATGCTTCGGTCCAGCAGGTCGCTGCCATTCTCAAGAGCAATCCTGCCGATTTGGTGGAAAGAGCCCGGTTGCAGCAGGAACAGCTGCGTGCGGCGGAAAAAGAAATGGATCGCATCAAGGCCAAACTGGCAGCAGCGTCCAGTGCCGATTTGTCATCTCAGGCAGTGTCGGTCAAGGGAGTGCAGTTGCTGGCCCTGGTTATTCCAAATGCCGATCCGAAGTCGCTGCGCGGTCTCATTGATAATCTGAAGAACACCCTCAAGAGCGCAATTGTGCTGCTGGCTACCGAAAGCGATGGTAAAGTCAGCGTGGCAGCTGGTGTCACACAGGACCTGACTGGTAAAGTGAAGGCGGGGGATCTGGTGTCCCATGTGTCTGCGCAAATCGGCGGCAAAGGTGGTGGTCGCCCCGATATGGCCATGGGCGGCGGCACCGATGCTGCGGCCTTGCCTGGTGCTGTGGCCGGCGTTCAAGAATGGGTGGAATCGCGGCTGTAAACAGCCGCAGAGGATCCGGCTGTGTCCCGCCCTGCAATCATTTGCAGGGCGGGAGCTGGCTAATCTTAGGAAAATAGCTATGTCAGAAGATGTTGCGTTTGTTCAGGTGGTTGATGCGTCGGGATTAACTTGCCCGCTGCCCATATTGCGTGCAAAAAAAGCGCTGGCAACCATACAAAGCGGTGAGGTGTTGAAGATCATTACCACAGACCGCAATGCGATTCGTGATTTCCAGGCGTTTTCCAAGCAGACGCACAACCCGCTTTTATCTCAGGAAGAAACCGAGACGGGAGCCGTCCATTACCTTCAGAGACGCTAAGTCTGTTGTTTTAATTCGGTTTTTCAGATCAATTCGTGGAATTTTGTTGGCAGGCGGTGGCAATTGGTGCTATCATCTTCTGTTTTAAGAATTCCTGAACTCATTCACAAAGGTCTACCTATGGTGGTTATTCGTCTTGCCCGCGGTGGCTCAAAAAAACGCCCGTTCTATAATCTGGTTGCTGCCGATTCGCGCAACCGTCGTGACGGTCGTTTCATTGAGCGCGTCGGCTTTTACAATCCTGTGGCCAAAGAAGGCACAGAAGCCCTGCGCATCGCATCTGACCGCGTTACATACTGGGTCGATAACGGCGCTCAGCTGTCTCCCGCTGTTGCTCGTCTGGTTAAAGAACACTCGGCAAAAGTAACCAACGCTTAAATTCAAAGCGTTCAAAGCAGCTTTATTCAAAAGCGGATTTTGCTTAAGGTTTGCTTCTGAATCAAGCGTCGGCGTTGCTTGTGCCTGTGTCAAACGGGTAAAAAGTACTGGCTCTGGCCCTGGCTTCATGCCGGGGCTTTGCCATTTGCGCTGTAGC
>NZ_JBQEAU010000068.1:0-2107 GCF_052108595.1 Advenella sp. | reverse complement strand
AAGTACTGGCTCTGGCCCTGGCTTCATGCCGGGGCTTTGCCATTTGCGCTGTAGCCATTGGGTAAATCGATTTAACGTAAAATAGATCGTTCGATATTACTGTCCGATAAATCATCTAATAGTCGCATTTGTGGCTGAATCAGCCTGCGAACGCACCTAGCCTGGCACTCCTATTTTGTTTTATCATCATTTGAATTTTCATTGCCTGGAGCTGGAATGAGCACGCTACCCGAGGATCTGGTCGAGCTAGGCCGCATTGTGTCTGCCTATGGCGTCAAGGGAATGGTAAAAATCCAGCCCTATTCAGACGACCGCAGCGCGTTGCTGGATATTGAGCAGTGGTGGCTGGCCCGTGTATCGCCTCGTAATGGCGCGCTGTTGTCTGCGCATACGCCTATTCATGTGCAGCGGGTGCGGGAGCAGGGCGCCGATCTGGTGGCCGCGCTGGAGGGCGTTACTGATCGCGATCAGGCCGAGGCCATGAAAGGCACGTCGATTTTTGCGTCCCGCAGCCTGTTTCCTTCGGCGCCAGACGACGAATATTACTGGGTTGATCTGATCGGCAGCCGGGTCTATCTTGAGGATGGCGGCCAGCTTGCCGGTATTGTCCTGGAAGTGATGGACAATGGCGCGCACGGTTTGTTGCGGGTTGCCCGGCACCAGGCCGATGAACGGGGCGAGCCGGCGCCTATACTCGACGCCAAAGGGCGCGTTCAGGAATGGCTGGTGCCTTTTGTCAGCGAACATGTGCCGGAAGTGGATGTGGCGGCTCGCCGTATTGTTACCCGTTTTCCCCTGGATTTCTAATGCGGTTTGATGTGATTACCCTGTTTCCTGAATTGTTCACGGCGGTGAGCGATTCAGGCGTCACGGGCAGGGCACATCGGCAGGGCATCTGGTCGGTCAATACCTGGAACCCAAGAAGCTACACCACAGACGTGCATCATACGGTCGATGATCGCCCCTATGGTGGTGGGCCTGGTATGGTTATGCTCAGTCAGCCGCTTGAGCGTGCACTGATGGCGGCGCGCTCGCATCAGCAGGCCCAGGGGGTATCGCCGTTACCGGTTATTCTGATGAGCCCCGTAGGGCGTCGTTTTGACCAGGCTGTCGCCCAGTCGCTCGCTGCCACGCCGGGTGCGATTCTGCTTTGTGGCCGCTACGAAGGTATTGATCAGCGCTTTGTCGACCAGTATGTAGACGATGAACTGTCTTTGGGCGATTTTGTGCTCTCGGGCGGAGAAATTGCCGCCATGGCAATCATGGATGCCGTTGTCAGGTTGCTGCCCGAGGTATTACATACGGCCGATTCTGCTATTCAGGATTCTTTTCAGCCGTCATTGTCCGGTCTGCTGGACAGTCCTCATTACACGCGCCCGGAGGTATTTAATGGCGTATCGGTACCCTCGGTGCTGTCCTCGGGTCATCATAAAAATATTGCACGCTGGAGGCGAGAGGCCTCGCTTGCGCTCACTGCCAGCCGTCGCCCGGATCTGATCGATGCTGCCCGGCAAAAGGGCTGGCTGACCGGCGAGGATGAGGCATTTTTGCGAACGCTGTCCTCGGCAAGTAATGGACAGTCATGCTAAGGACAGGGTTTTTGTCGCTTCGGATCTTTGCCTGTATTACTATTGCTTAGTCAACTAATTTTCCGTACAGATCGTTTCGATCAGCCCATGTGCTGCTCATTTGCGTCGCTTGCCCGGCGTAGCGCGCTGATCGTCTGTACTTATACCTTCAGGCCCGTCAAAGGTGCCTGCTGTCTGATTTTTGCGAGGCCGTTGTGATTCCATTTTCAGTATTAGATTTATCTCCCGTCAATGAAGGCGAAACCACCCGCGAAGCGCTACATCATTCCCTGAAGCTGGCGCAGACTGCCGAAAAGCTGGGTTATCGCCGCTTCTGGATGGCCGAACACCACAATATGCCGGGGATTGCCAGTGCGGCGACCTCGGTTGCGCTCGGGTTTATTGCGGGTGGCACGCAATCGATCCGGGTTGGATCGGGCGGCGTCATGTTGCCGAATCATTCGCCACTGGTGATTGCCGAGCAATTTGGTACGCTGGCATCGCTGTATCCAGATCGTATCGATCTGGGGCTTGGTCGT
>NZ_JBQEAU010000067.1:0-23778 GCF_052108595.1 Advenella sp. | reverse complement strand
TCTCCGGCTGTTTTTGCGTGATCTGATGCAGTGCCCGCACCACATTGATGGTGGTCTGCTCTTTATCCAGAAAACAAATCATGAATCGCGCGCTGCGAATACCTGCATCCTGGAGCACCGTGCTTTGCGTGCCATCGCCAAAATAAACAAGATGGCCGTCGCGCCGAAGCGCCCGCGCATTGCAGTGATCAGCATGCAGTTCGATGGCCACCCCCGTTGTATCGTGAGCGCGCTTCAAGTCGCTCAGCAATGCCTGGCCTTTTTGATTAATGCCAATCACCAGTATCTGGTTGCGCCTGAACAGCAGCCGAAATTGGGTGTAGTACTCAACAAAGAGCTTCTGTGCGATCCGGTACATCCCTGCCAACAGCGCCAACGTCACCACGATTTTTACCAATGTCAGTTGCCATGGCAGGTTTTCCGGCGGCAATGACAACGCTACCGGATCCGATCCCATCAACGTTCGCAAGGTACGATACAGTCTTTCGGGCAAATAGAGCCATTCATTTATCTGTGGGTAGTGCTGCCCAAGGCCGCTCCAGGTCAGCACGATGACAGCGAGCCCAACCAGCATGACCAGAATGCTTTTTGTACGGCGCGATATTTTCATTTACGGATGCTCCTGCACGTTTTCCTGCGCCTGTCCAAGCAGTGCGAGGGTTTTCTGCCTGACACTTTCATCCTTTACTCTGAACAGTTGTAGTTGAGTCATGCGTATCAGACTATTGGCTATAAACGCGGTGTCCTTATTCTGACTGAAATACACGGCAAGCGCAGCCCGCGCCAGCGGATGAAAGCGCCAATAGTTGTAGATCAGACGCAGTTGCTCCACATTGCGTATGGGAAGTTGTTTTTCGATATAAGCCGTCAGCGGTACCGTAGAATCCGGCACTAAAGGGCGATTGTACGGATCCTGAAAGAACCATGACTCAGGGCGTTGCGCCACCCTGGGCGCGTCGATCACTGCCGCGGCGTCGTTGTCATACTTTTTTCCAAAGTAGATTTCACTCTGATCGGCCAGCTCCTGCACTGGACCAAGCAACGCATCCGGCACTGCCCAGGCATTCAGTATTGCCTGATTGCTCCGTGTATCCAGCGTCAGGATGTCTTTGCCATTCGGCAACAACACCACGTCGTCTATCCGACCGATGGCAAATGGCATCACAACGGGCATCCCGGTTTTGGTGTCATACATGGCAATGCCTTTATCATTGCGCATGTCCAGCGGATCGGAGGCGAAAAGCACCTGGCCATCCCTGGAAAATTTCAAATAGCCGCCGGCAGCGTCATTTCTAATTTTCTGCCCGACAGCCTGTTTGCGCTCCAGGTTCCACAAGCGGATATATTTATTGTCTTCGGCCATGGCAAGCATATTGCCGTCCGGGCTCAATTCCGCCTTCGGTGTATCGCCTGCAGTAGGCAGTGTCAGCCTGCTGACAAAATCTTTCATATCATACAGTTGGGCCTTGCCGTTGAAAAAAGCCAGCAGGTATTTATTGTCTGGCGTGAAATATGCACCCTTGAGCTCAGTCTGTTCCCGATGCAGCACCTGGCCAGTGGCAACCTGCTGCACCCGCCACTTGTTCGGCGACTCCAGAACCAGGATGGTCGACAAGTCGGCCGACAGTTTATATTTCTCGTTTTTACGCAGGCCAAAAGTCTGCGAAAGTTTACCCGTCTCTGTTTCCCAGATTGCCATTTTGTGGTCGTCGATTCTGGAGGACACCGTGCGACCATCATGGCTGAACGATATCACGCCTCTGACCGATAAGGGCTTGCCCAGGGGTTTACCTGTTGTCGCACGATAAAACCGCAATGTACTCATACCCGGTTCGGGAACGGAAATGGTGTAGAGATAGTCCTGTTCGCTGGCAACGCCGAATCGGTCAATTTGCTCCGGGCTGCGGATGAAATCTGTGAGTTTGCCGTTGCCAGCCAGCGCTGCGTACTGCAATTTATGGCTATTTTTTTTCAGAAGCGCAATGCCTTTACCATCTGGCATGGCGCGAAATGAGTGCAAATCCGATCCCAAACTCAATTGCAAGCGCAATAATGGCGGCGCCAGATCAGTTACCAGAAAAAACATCCCTTCCTGGTTTTCCACCCGTTGTGTGAGATCGGGAGACGCATTGGTCACGTCATCACGCAGCATGGCTGAAAGGCTGACACCGGCGTTACCGGAGGTCACCGGCGTATTGCTGTCCATATCGTACACAGTATAGTCACTCTGCCAGACCACGACAAAAGACCTGCCATCTTCGTTGAAGTAAATATCGTCGGCAATCAGCTGGACTGGAACTTTGGCGATCCGGCTATCGCTGCGCCGCAAGTCAATGTGATACAAGCCGTTAGTCGCACGAACAAACAAATGGCGTGCCTCTGGACTGAACCTTAACCAGATAATCCCGCCCGGCACCACATAGTCCCTTGCCTGCTGCAGTTTTCCGTCAGCATCCATGGGATACACACGCACACGGTTGTCATTGTCCTCGGTTTCGTGAAATGCAATGGCGTTGCCCCGCGCAGCGAACAGGTAGCGTTGGGTATTACCGCCCTCGCGTTGTCGCACCGGCACCTGGTCAATGATTGTTTTCCCGTCTTGCACATTGAAGAGGAGTGACTTGATGTACTGCATTTTACCGCCGGCCACATGCCAGCCCTGTATGACAAGCCATCTGCCATCCGCACCCGGCGCAAAAGAGACGATACGCAAATCGTCGGGTGCTTCATAGACCGTCACTTGCGGCTTGCCATCCTGCCACTTTGCTATCTTGTTGTCGGCCGTCGTAAAATACAGCGCGTTCTGGCCGTCAAACGCCAACTTCGAAAATGCATTGGCATTGGCATCGGTCAATATGGCATGCACCTTATGCGTGTACGCATCCCATATCTGCAGGCCCCGCTGTGCGTTGGATGTCGCATTGAGCGCCGCAATCCAATGACCATCGGGGCTGAACACGGGCGTTGAACCCAGCCTGGGCATCGGCGTCATGCCGTTCTGGCGCATCAGCATCGATTGCAGGTATAACGCGGTCCGTTCATTGCCGTAGCGAGCGGCCGCCGCCATATAGGCCGCGCCTTCTCCCACCTCCCTCTGATCGATCTTGTTCAAGCCAGACAAAAATAGCGAGCGCGACAGCATGGTTTGCGCGGCATTGCGCTCTGTCCACGCGTACACGCCCAGGCCCATCGCCATGACAGCCAGCATCCCGATCACGACTGCAATCCGCTTGACGATCCTCGTACGCTGCCTGGCTTTGGCCAGCTGATAAGCCTGATCACGCTGCGTCAGGTCGCCCAGCGGCACATCAAGCACACCTGCAATAATCTTGAGTTTGGCCAGATCAAGCCGATCCTTGTAGGCCTGAACGCGACGCTCCACTTCCTTTCGGGAAAGTGTACGATCGCCCTGCAAAGATTGTCGATACGCCTCCGGTGTCGTAAAGCCCTGTTCCTGCGTACCGGGCAGACGGACATCTGCAGCGATGGGTTCCTGGCTCACGCTGTGATCGATATTGCCCGACTCGTCCACGCGATAACGCAGCACCTCGGGAAAACACTGTTGCGCGGAAGACTCGGCGCCGGATTCCGGTTCGCCGGCAAGAATCAGCGCAATAATCCGATCGCCCTTACCGGTCTGTTTGAAGCGGCGTAGTTCCTCGCTTACATAGACAGATCGGGCCGATTGCGGCGAGCTCAGGTAGACAAGATAGGATGAAGCGTCAAGTGCTGCGGTCAGCGCAGAGGACAAACTGGCGCTGGCCGACAGTTCCTTTTCATCCTGAAAGACGGGGTAGATTTGTGCCACAATGGGCTTGCCGGCACGATTGGGTCTGCCCACCAGATCGGCAGGCACCTCGTAGGTTTCCAGTTCATGATGCAGCCAGTCTGCCCATTTGCGCCCCTCCTGTCTGTTATCAGCGTGGCTGTAACTGATAAACGCCGCATAGGTCAGCCGGTTGTCTACCGTTTCTTCGGTCATATTATCTATTTATGCTGACAGGCTCCCAAGCCATGGTTTTACTGTAGATCGGCGCCATAGACAATAGCCGGCCACCCGGTTTACGGCAAAATGATGTATCGGATTGTGAGTTCTTTATGGCGCTTGTGTTATCGCAGCATGTTCACGACGGCTGCCACGGATCATAACTGGTGAAATTCCAGATATTTCCTTCCATGTCTTTGGCATCATAGGAACGCCCCGGGTAGCCCGAGTTATCGTAAGGCGGCTGGATAATAATGGCACCGCACTTGGCCGCATGATCAGCGTGGGCATCGGGGTCATCAACATGCATGCAAATGCACATGGTGATACCGCGGGCCTCGTCGGGTGTCAGCCATTGGTACAGGTCCTTAGCTGGCGACTCCCGGTCACTGCCCAACATGATCATATTGTTGCCAATAACCAGTTGGGCATGATGAATGATATTCGGGTCTTTTTCGTCCGCGTAGATCGCGTGCTGGGTAAATCCGAATGCCTCGCACAGAAAACGAATCGCTGCGGGCGCATCCTTGTACCGCAGACAGGGAATAATTGCACTTTTTTCCAACATGATGAATCTCCTGATCCAGTCAGAACGACAAGAGCAATCGGCATTTACATTTGTGATTGAACACGCAAAACCAGCAAGCGCGTACGTTGTTTGGCCCGTATTGCCCGTTACCTCAATCGTGTATATGCAGCATGGCGCCTGCGTATATGTGTACATATGTACATGTGTACAGGCACGCCATGATCGTAGCCGCCGTATCAGTTTACTGTTGCATGCCCGTCGCTGGCAACAATAACAGCCAACTTACCAGCACAGTATGACCAGCGCATTACCTGGCCAAATCCGGCAGCGTCAACGCCATACGACCGTTGGTGCTTTATAGTTTACTGGGTTTCACGCCGGATGCCTCTGCGGCCTCGTCCCAGAATTTAATTTCTTTTTCAATAAATGCCTGACTGTCCTGCGGCGAAGCGATGAATACTTCATTGCCTATGGCCGCCAGTTTGCTTTTCAATTGTGGATCCTGCAGGATTTTTTGCATGGCTTCGTTCAACACCCGCACTATATCGTCCGGCGCACCGGCAGGCGCAAGCAGCGCGATCCGGGCCGTTGTATCAAAACCAGGCACGCCCAGTTCTGCCAGCGGCTTTAGGCCGGCAAATGCCTGGGATTCGCTTTTATTGGCCACGCCGAATACGTTAAGACGGCCACCCTGAACGCGGGGCTTGATCGCAGGCGCAGCGTCAAACATGACCGCTGTATCGCCCAATCTGGGCGATACACAGATGAAATATTGCAGGAGACGGCCAGGGCGATCAGCTCTCGACGCGATTCGCATCAATAACCGTCAGCGCAGCCATATTGACGATGCGCCGGACAGTAAAGCTTGAGGTCAGGATATGCACAGGTGCATTCACACCCAGCAGGAACGGCCCGACCGCCACGTTGCCTCCGGCCACGGTTTTCAACAGGTTATAGGCAATATTGCCTGAGTCGACATTGGGGCAGACCAGCAGGTTGGCTGATCCCTTCAATGTCGATGAAGGCAGAATGCGCTCGCGCAGCACTTCATTCAAAGCGCAGTCGCCATGCATTTCACCGTCAACTTCCAGTTCCGGATCCTGTGCCCGCACCAGCTCCAGCGCACGCCGCATCTTGTCTCCAGAGGCCGAACTGCCTGAGCCGAAATTGGAGCGTGACAGCAATGCCACCTTGGGCACAACGTCCATCTGCGCGAGTACCCGCGCCGCAGCCAGGGTGTACTCGGCAATCTGTTCGGCGGTAGGATCATCATTGATGTGGGTATCGACCAGCGCCACCATGCGCTGATCGAGCAGCAGAATATTCATGGCCGCATACGACGTTGCGCCGGGTTTCTTACCGATCATCTGATCAACGAATCGCAAATGCTCGTGATAGGCTCCCACCGTGCCGCAGATCATGCCATCGGCATCGCCGACATGAACCATCATGGCGCCGATCAGAGTCAGACGACGACGCATTTCCACGCGCGCCATTTCCTTTGTGATACCGCGGCGGCACATAACTTCCCAATAATTGGTCCAATACTGATGAAAGCGTGAGTCAAATTCCGGATTGGTCACTTCCACGTCCTCACCCAGTTTCAGACGCAGCCCATATTTTTCAATACGAGCCAGCAACACAGAAGGACGACCTACCAGGATCGGGCGCGCCAGCTTTTCATCAACCACGACCTGTACCGCACGCAATACGCGCTCGTCTTCCCCTTCAGTAAAGACAATGCGCGCCTTGCCTCCGTCGCGGACAATCTGCTTGGCCGACGCAAACAGCGGCTTCATGAAAGCGCCTGAGTGATACACAAACTGCTGCAGTCTTTCGGCATAGGCCTCCAGATCATGCAGCGGACGTGTTGCCACGCCGCTTTCCATGGCCGCCTTGGCCACAGCAGGTGCCACCCGGACAATCAGGCGAGGATCGAAAGGCTTGGGGATCAGATACTCTGGTCCAAACGACAGATCATAGCCACCATAGGCGGTTGCGACCACATCGCTGATTTCTTCTTTGGCCAGCCCGGCAATCGCATAGACCGCGGCTTTTTCCATTTCACGTGTGATTGTCGTGGCGCCCACATCCAGTGCCCCGCGGAAAATATAAGGGAAGCACAGTACGTTATTGACCTGATTGGGAAAATCGGAGCGGCCGGTGGCCATGACCACGTCGTCACGCACAGCCAATGCGACTTCCGGCATGATTTCCGGGTTCGGATTGGCCAGGGCCAGGATCAGCGGGCGTGCCGCCATGGCTTTGACCATCTCGGGCTTGAGTACGCCACCGGCGGACAAGCCCAGAAATACATCGGCGCCATCGATCACATCGGCCAGCGTGCGGTGCTCGGTTTTCTGCGCAAAGCGCTGCATTTCAGGGCCCATGGGCGTATTGCGTCCCTCATAGACTACCCCGTCGATGTCCGTCACGAATACATTTTCCAGCGGCAGGCCCAGATCCACCATCAGATCCAGGCATGCCAGCGCTGCCGCGCCTGCTCCAGACGACACCACCCTTACACTTGCAATGTCCTTGCCGACCACCGTCAGGCCGTTGATAAAGGCAGCCGCAACGGTAATCGCGGTGCCATGCTGATCGTCATGAAACACGGGAATACTCATGCGCTCACGCAGTTTGCGCTCCACCTCGAAACATTCCGGTGCCTTGATATCTTCCAGGTTGATCCCGCCAAAGGTGGCCTCAAGCCCAGCAATAATCTCTACCAGCTTGTCCGGATCGGTTTCATTGATCTCAATATCGAAAACATCCAGTCCGGCAAACTTCTTGAACAGAACGGCCTTGCCTTCCATTACCGGCTTGGAGGCCAGTGCGCCGATATTTCCCAGGCCAAGCACGGCGGTGCCGTTACTGATGACGCCGACCAGGTTGCCACGTGCGGTATAGCGGAATGCATTGAGCGGGTCAGTCACGATTTCTTCACAGGCAGCCGCTACACCGGGCGTATACGCCAGCCCTAGATCCCGCTGGGTTACCAGCGGTTTAGAAGCGGTAATGGAAATTTTGCCTGGCACGGGAAATTCGTGATAATCCAGCGCGGATTGACGATCGATGGTACTCATGGCGGTAGCCTCCTGAAGAATTGAATTTGCAGCCAGTTTAGACTTTCTTTATAAGTAAATTATTTTCAATTATGATACTGATATATCAATTACCTTATATCTGCTTAAAAATTGAACACACCGACTGCGGATACGCTTGAACACAGACTCGCGGGTCGCCTGAAAATGCGCCACCTCACCTTGCTGCTTCACATCGGCGAACTGGGGGCGCTAACCCGCGTTGCCCAGCAAATGGGCACCAGCCAGCCTGCCGTCACCCACGCATTGGCTGAACTGGAAGATATGTTCGGCGTGCCCCTGTTTGAGCGTACCGGACGCGGCATGACGCCGACAGCCGCCGGCAAGGTACTGCTTACGCGTGCCCGCAGCATGTTGCACGACGTCAGCGCACTCTCCCGTGAAATGACGGCGGTCAATGCCGGCCGCATTGCCCACCTGCATGTGGGCGCCATTCCCTTCATTCCCGGGCAAATGCTGTCTGCGGCGCTTGAGCGCACCCTGCCCGAGCGCCAACGGATGACCGTTACCATACATGATGGCACCAGCCGCAGCCTGATGACAATGCTAAGGGAGCACGCGCTGGATTTTGTGATAGGACGGGCTTCGGCATCCCTGGATATGACCGGACTGCAGCAGGAAGTACTTTATTACCAGTCACCGCGCCTTATTACCAACCGCGAACTGGCGGCCCGACTTGGCCAGCGCCGGGCCGACTGGCGACATCTGGCAGAGCTGGACTGGATTCTTGAACCAGCCCCTGCGCCCTTGCGCGAGCAGGTGGCCGATATGTTTCTGAGCGCCGGCGTGGTGCCCCCGCAGCCACTCATAGAAAGCCTGTCGGCAAAACTGACCGGTGAAATCATCGCTGCGCGTGATCATGTGGTCTCGATCGTGCCCAATGATATTGCCGAAGAACTGGTGCGCATTGCCGGCGTGGCCGTGGTTCCCTGGTCGCTGCAGTGGACGCTGTCACCCATCGCCCTGTTCAGCCTGAAGGACAGGCACAAACGTGATGTGGATACGAGATTTATCCAGTCACTCAAGGACTATTGCGTAAAACACCGCTCCGCCTATTCCCAGGAGCGGTATCAATACTAAACACTGCTGAACACAACGCGGCCCGGCCATCGCCGCGGCCTGTTCAAATTGCAGATGTGGTTACTTTGGCTGGCTGCCGCGCCTGGCAGCCGGCTGCAATGCCAGCAATTCGGATTCCAGCGCATCCACCCGACGCAGCAAATTGAGCACCAGCGCTACACCATCGGCATTCAGGTCAAAGTCGTCGCGCAGCCGTCGCGCCTTGCGCGCCACCACAATACATTCGGAATAAAACATGCCCGAGTCCGTTTGACCGCTCACGGGCGAAAGTACGCCGGTCTCTACCAGCTCCATTACATCGGCTTCACTCAAGCCTGAAACGGCCGCCACATGCTGCAGCGAACACACTTCGTCCTGGTTCAGCCAGATGGTTTCAGTAATCTGCACACTCATGATTGGCCTCCTGCAAAACGCTGCCTGCGCGGTTCAAACCCCGAGGACGCGGCAGCCAGTTCGGTGTATAGCGCCTTCTCACGTTCGCTCACCGATGTGGGGACTTCAATTGTGATGACCGCATACATATCGCCTTGTACGTTGCCACTGCCCGGAAGACCTCTTTTGGAAAGGCGCATTTTACGGCCAGCCACCGTACCGGGCGGAATGGTCAGCGACACCGGACCGCCCAGCGTGGGAATTTCCACGCTCGCCCCCAGCACCGCCTCCCATGGGGCCAACGGCACTTCAAGCGCCAGATCATTGCCGTTTACCTGAAAATACTTATGTGGCTGCAACTTCATGATCACGAACAGGTCTCCGGGCTGGCCGCCATTCATGCCCTGCCCGCCCTTGCCGGCCAGGCGCAAGCGCTGGCCATCGGCCGCGCCCTTGGGAATGCGGATGCGAAAGGTTTTCGGCACGCGATGCAACAGGCCCTGGCTGTCATAATCGGGGACTGCAACGGAAATCTCGGTTTCGGCGCCGTTATAAATTTGCTCCAGTGTAACCGGCATGGTGAATTCAAAAGTTTCTCCATGGCGCGCACGATTGGCATAATTGGCCGCCCCTTCGCGCTGCGCCTCGGCAAACGCCTTTAGCAGATCGGACAGGTCCACATCTGAAAAGTCTTCGGAAGATTCATGAAAATGCTGTTGCCATTGATGCGGTGGCACAAAATCGTCGCCCTGCCGATGCTGACCAAGATTGTCATAGGCTGCGCGTTTCTCCGGGTCCTTCAGCGTGGTGTAGGCCTCGGCCACTTCCTTGAATTTAGTCTCGGCGTCGGGCTCCTTGGATATATCGGGATGATATTTGTGAGCCAGGCTGCGATAGGCCTTCTTGATCTGTGCCTCGGTCGCATTGCGCTCTATACCAAGGGTCTTGTAATAATCAACGTATTTCATTTGCACCTGCCGGTTTCAATGTCATTACGGGTTTGATGCGTTGATTTTAACAAGTATTTGCTGATCGGCCACTCATCGCAATGGCAACGCTCAAGAGAATGAGTCTACAGAAAAGATTGTTCCCGAAACGATGCCTTCAGGTAATCCACCAGTAGCCGGATAATGCCTGGCACATGCGGGCTATACGGACGCAGCGCATAGATATGGTCACCAAAGACACTGACCGACTGCCATTGCGGCAGCAGTTCAACAAGCGTGCCCCGATCCAGCTCTCTTGCTACCGAAAAATCGGGCACCAGCGCGATACCCTGGTGCGCCAGCACCATTTCCCTAAGTGTCTCACTGTTGTTGGCTGCAAATGAGCCGTTGACCTGCACGCTCACCCGCCGCGACGATGATCTGCGGCTCTCGAAATGCCAGGCCGGCTGCCCCCCGGAGCGCAAATAGGTAAGACAGTTGTGATCGGCCAGATCCTGCGGCCGCACCGGCCGGGGGTGCGTTTTCAGATATTCCCGGCTGGCAAGCAGCAGCGTTCTGGTGGTGCAAAGCTTCCAGGCGACATAGGTTTCCGGCACAGTGGAAGAATGGCGAACGGCAAGGTCAAAACCTTCCTGCGCCAGTGGGCTGATATGATCGGACAGTTCAATGTCGATGCGGATTTGCGGGTACTGGCGCATGAAGGCGGGAAGGCGAGGAATAATCTGCTGGCGGGCCAGCGCCACCGGTGCAGTCAGGCGAATAATGCCCTGGGGTGTATCGGCCAGTTCGCGGATGCGGGCGCATCCGGTTTCGATGCTGCTGAATGCCGGTCTGGTTTCGGCAACCAGTTCGCGCCCGGCTTCGGTCAGCCTCACGCTGCGCGTCGTGCGCTGAACCAGCGCAATACCCAGGGCACTTTCCAGTTCCTGTATACGCTGGCTCATGGCCGCCTTGCTGACCCCCAGCCGTTGGGCAGCAGCAGTATAGCTGCCGGCGACCTCCAGCATGCCAAGCCAGTAGATATGAGACCACAAGGGTTCGTTTTTCAAATTTTTCATACCCTCATTGTCCATTATTTTGAACAATTAATCCACAACTGGCCTATTGATCGCGTCGCTTTGCCGTGTCTATACTGGTGCCATCATCATCAAGGAGCCGAGTATGAATTCCCCAGCCACAGCCGCTTTTACAGACAGCACCGATGTCGTCAACTATATCAATGGCAGCACCGTTACGCCCCAATCCACAGAAAAACAGGCCGTGTTCAATCCTGCCACCGGTCAGACAGCACGCCACGTTGTGCTCTCGGGCGCAAACGAGGTAAACCTTGCGGTCAGCGCGGCCAAGGCTGCAGCAACACAGTGGGCCAATATCCCCCCCATTCGCCGGGCGCGCATTATGAATCGGTTTCTCGGTTTAATGCATGAACACGCCGATACGCTGGCAGCCATTATTACGGCCGAACACGGCAAAGTTTTCAGCGATGCCCAGGGCGAAGTTGCCCGCGGTATCGATGTAATCGAATTTGCTTGCGGCATTCCTCAACTGCTCAAAGGCGACTTCACGGATCAGGTGTCCACGGGTATCGACAACTGGACCATGCGCCAGCCCCTGGGTGTCGTTGCCGGCATTACGCCATTTAACTTTCCCTGCATGGTGCCGTGCTGGATGTTCCCGGTAGCAATTGCAGCAGGCAACACCTTTGTGCTTAAACCCAGCGAGCGTGACCCCAGTGCGTCCCTGTTCATGGCGCGCCTGTTCAAGGAAGCCGGCCTGCCCGACGGGGTCTTCAACGTGATCCAGGGCGGCAAACCTGCCGTGGATGCCATTCTGGAGCATCCCGACGTCTCTGCTGTCAGTTTTGTCGGCTCCACGCCGATTGCACACTACATCAGCGAGCGCGCCGCTCACTTTGGCAAGCGGGTCCAGGCGCTGGGCGGCGCCAAAAACCATATGGTCGTCATGCCCGATGCCGACATCGACCGCACCGTCGACGCTCTGATCGGCGCCGCGTACGGCTCTGCTGGTGAGCGCTGCATGGCGATTTCGGTGGCTGTGCTGGTTGGCGACATTGCCGATACGATTGTCGAGCGGGTTGCCGAAAGGGCCAAACAACTTGTTATTGCAGATGGCATGAATCCGAAAGCCGAAATGGGGCCCATCGTTACCCGTCAGTCGCTGGAAAAAATCGAATCGTACATTGAAATCGGCGTACAGGAAGGCGCTACTCTGGTGGTTGATGGACGCGGCCATAAGGTCGCCGGCAATGAGGAAGGCTTTTTCACCGGCGGCACACTGTTTGACAATGTTACGGCTGACATGCGAATCTACAGGGAAGAGATCTTTGGCCCCGTGCTTGCATGCATCCGTGTCAAAGACCTGGGCGAAGCGATCAATCTGATCAATGACCACGAATTCGGCAATGGCGTATCGTGCTTTACCAGCGACGGGCATACGGCCAGAGAATTTTCACGTCGTATTCTGGTTGGCATGGTCGGCATCAACGTGCCTATTCCGGTGCCGATGGCATGGCACGGTTTCGGCGGCTGGAAAAAAAGCCTGTTCGGCGATATGCATGCCTACGGTGAGGAAGGCGTACGCTTTTATACACGCCAAAAATCCATCATGCAGCGCTGGCCGCAAAGCATTGATAAAGGCGCGGAATTTGCAATGCCAACGGCAAAATAATTTCACTTTGTCATTTCACTTTGTATAGGGGGCCGGTAAACTGGCGTTTATGCACACGCCCGTCCAACCCGGTATCCCTCGTTTTCTGCAGGATGGTGTTTTCTATCAGGAACACCATCCTGATCCCGCATTCGGCGACCAGATATATTGCCTCTGGCAATTGCGTACGACCTATGCATTACCCAACGATTGCCACTACCTGGTGGTACCGGACGCATGTATCGACCTTGTCTTTGATCTGTCCGAGCAGGCAGACCAAGCCGTTCTGGTCATGTCACCCGGCATACGGGCACTTGATCTGAATCTGGGGCGGCAGTTTCATTATTGCGGCATTCGGCTTTATCCCGGTGTCTGGCGCGGATCGCAGCATATCATCGCGCAATCGCAGACCTTTCCTTCGCTGGGCGGCCTCGACATGCCTGCCTTCATCCGTCAGTTAAGCGCATGTTCAGAGGCGGACCAGCAACAGCTGCTGCAACATTTCGTGCGCCAACTCACCATGCAAGGCATCGCCAACGATTCGGCCTGGATGCCACAATTGCTGGCGCAAGCGGACCGCTTGACGAGTGTGGACGATCTGGTAAGGGTATCCGGCTACAGCCGCAGACATTTACAGCGACTCTTTTCTGAAAAAACCGGGTTCTCGGCTCACGATTTTCTGAAGATCCTGCGCTTTCACCAGGCGCTGACCACCCAGCGCCTTGATGCCTATACCGATCAGTCGCATTACATTCGCGAGTTCAAGCGCATCACGGGTATTACACCCGTGGCATTCCAAAAAAAATACCGCTAACAAAACAACATTCCGGACAAAACAGGGCTGGCGCGCCTGGCCAATCATGGCCGAAATATACAATACAGGCGACGCCAAACAGCCTATGATCAGGCCTGCGATCCAGGAGCCCATGATGAAAAAAGTCTATTCAATTGTGATTACCGAAAAACTGCAGGCTTGTGCCGATTTCTACACGCGCCATTTTGCTTTCAGCGTCGTCTTCCAGGAAGATTGGTATGTTCATCTTGTGCATGAAACGAGCGGAGCCGAACTGGCTTTCATGGCCCCGAACAGCGCCAACCAGCCACCGCAATTGCACGCAGCCTACCAGGGAGCTGGTATTGTCTTGAGCATTGAAGTTGACAATGCCGAACAGGAATATCGCCGGCTGACACAAAGCCAGGACTGCGACATATTTCTGCCCATAAAGGACGAACCCTGGGGTCAGCGGCATTTCATGTTGTCGGACCCGGCCGGTGTCTGCGTAGACGTTGTCGAACAGCGCGATAGCGGCGGGCAAGCTGCCTAATCGGCGTTGCGAACGAAGTCATGCGCCGGAACCGGCTGACTCAGGCAGTACGACAATCGTGCCCTGGGCTGTGGCGCACAGTTTTTCCTCGCCGTCCTTCACAACAAGCAAATCGCAGCGCGTGACGGCCTGGGTGCGCCCCTTATAGACTACGTGCCCTTTGGCCACGAGTACCTCTCCGACGACAGGTCGCAAAAAATTGATCTTGAATTCAGATGTAATCACTGGAATGCCGTAGGCAATGCCAGCAGCAAAGGTAAGCGCGGTATCGGCGGCATAGCCGAGCACGCCGCCATGGACCGTGCCCAGGTGCTGCATGAGATTGCCGTCAATGCAAATACGAAACTCACACGTGCCATCTGCTGACGCTTGCGTGGCCTCGGTTTTCAATAGGGCGCTAAACGGCTGCCGGGCCAGAATGCCCCGTACCCTTTTCAACACATCTTCGTTACTGACCGCGTGGTTCATGATCTCATTTCCCAATGTTAAGTAGCGCTTCAGGCACTGGCATCACGTGCCTATGGCTGCAACACCTGCCTTAGCGCTGCGCTTTACCGCCGAGCCTGGTGCTCCATCTGACGTACATAATAATAAAACCGCAGCCAGAGCAACAGCGCAGTGGCACTCAGCCCGATGAAAAACCCCAGCCAGATACCATTGACGCCCATATGAAAGACATAGGTAAAGACCAGTACGACAGGCACACCGATCAACCAATATCCCACCATGGTCAGCACAAATGTATCACGAGCCTTGAGAATGCCGCGCATGGCGCCCACCGCCAGATTTTGCTGGCAATCGGCAAATTGCAGCAGCGCAGCCAAAGCCAGAAGGGGAACGGCAATTTGCAGAACACTGCCGACATTTTCCGTATTCTCTTGTAGAAACAGCCCAATCAGGGTTTGGGGTATGGTCACATAAATAATGGCTACAACGCCCATCGCCACAAAGCCCATCCGAATAATCGCCTTGGCCAGCAATCGCAAGCGTGATGTATCGCGCTTTGGCAAGGCATGACTCATATGAATGGACACTGCGTGGGACAAGCCGATGGAAACCATAAATGCAATATTCACATACTGGAATGCAAGGGTATGGGCAGCCAGACTGGCTGCGCCGAGCGTGCCTGCGACCAGGGTCAGCACCGAGACAAACCCTGCTTCGCTGGCATACGCCGCACCGGTGGGCAAACCCAGCCTGAAGGCGTCACGAATAAACAGCCTGGATGTGGTCGAGCGCAACGAGACGGTGCCGGGCGTAGGCAGCCGCAGCACCGGCGCCAGCAGCCTGTCGCGACGGACCAGTGCGTAAAACCCCACAGCCATCAACGTTTGGGTAAACAGGGTTGCCAGGCCCACACCTGGCAACCCGAGCCCCGTCCAGGCACCGACACCAAACACAAACAGCAGATTCAGGCCAATATTGACCAGAACAGCAAGCAACGTAATTAGCAACAAAGGGCCTGGGCGTTTAAGCGCCACCGCCGCATTGCGCAATACCTGCAGCCACAACAGCGGAATAAGGCTGGGCGCCAGAAAGATCAGCAGCGAGTAACCCATTGACAACAATTGCGGGTCCTGTCCCAGATAGCGCAAGAATGGAAAGGCGAGCAGCATGAACGCGACCATCAACGCGCCGCAGACAGTTGCCAGTAGCAGGCACAGGCGCACCTGGGAAGCCAGCCGGGCTCTGACACTTAGGCCACCCCTGGCCCAGGCCTGCGCAAACAGATTGGCCGCTGGTGTGACCAACCCTACGCTGGAGGTTCTGAGCAGTCCGAAAAGCGTAATGGCGATGCCCCCGGCCGCGATCTCTGTCGGACCAAGCATACCCATCATAATCAAGTCGGTGGTGGTCAGGGCGATCGAAGCCAGTTGCATCAGGACCAGCGGCCAGGCAAGAAAAGCAATCTCTTTGACAGTCGTACCAGCTTTCACAACTCACCAAATGCTAACAGCGCAAAAAATTCGAACCAGTACATGATATCTCAAATTATTTTTTTTTTAAGTCGTCAACGCAGCAAGACAGCAAGCTGTAGCCCGGCCCTGAATCCTAGCCGTCGACATACTCGAACTGAGCGCGCAGCATTTCATAAATATGAAGTGTCAGCGGGCTGATGGTGTCTTTACGCGTGAGCAAGCGATAAGTCACGAATGGCAATGGAGGCAAGCCTTCGGCCTCGCCAAGCACACGCATATCCGGACCCAGAAACTCAACGCTTCTGACTGTCACCCCCAGCCCGGCACGCACCGCTGCCTTGATGCCCACCAGCGACGGTGCCAGATAATTGATATGCCACTTTATCTGTGTGCCTTCCAGTGCGCTGAGCGCCAGACGACGAAAGATACTGGGTTCATCGGCCAGGATCAGCGGCAACGGTGCCCGGCGGTTGTACGGAAAATCTGCGGCACATACCCATGCCGTCGGCGAAGTGCGCAACACAAATCCATTCAGAGCCGGATCATCGCGGGTTGAAATCGTCAGATCGATATCACCAGCCTCCAGTGAAACCATGAGCGACGGACTTCGATCGACCTGAATCTCCAGTTTTACCCTGGGCGCTTGCCGGGCAATATAGGTCAGCATGAGAGGCAAAATAGTGTCAGCGACATCCAGCGTAGCGCCCAGGCGAATTTGCCCTTCCATTTGCTGCTGGCCAACGGTACGCAGCACCTCGTCATTGATCGCCAACAAACGCCTGCCGTATTCGGCCAATTGCTTGCCCTGCATGGTCATCACCAGCCGCCTTCCTTTTTTCTGGAACAAGGGATAACCCATTTGCTGTTCCAGCTTTTGCATCTGCTGACTGATGGCCGACTGGGTTTTGAACAGTACCTGCGCTGCACCCGAGAATGTATTAGTTTTTTCGACAGTTACCAGTGTTCTTAGCAAGCCAAGATCCAGATTATTCATAGGGAATACCCTTAAAAACAAGCCCTTGAAAGAATACCGCTCATAGAGATCATATTAGCACTGCTTATATGATTTCAAAAAATTCTAATTAGTAAATACAGGCTGAACTATCTATACTTTGACAAAATCACAGGAGAAATAAATGAATGCAAAGCAAGATAAGCAGGTTGCCGTCCGGCAATTTATCAACATCGCCAAAGACTTCGGCCAGGATCAACTGGACCGGGAAAAACTCGCCAAAATACGCGACGCCCTGATTGAAATTGCGGCACGTAAAGAGTGGTGGGGACAGGATACCTACCCGGCCCCCACCGGCGACGATCTGCAAGCGCGCTATCTCATTCATTCGGAGCCCGATAACAGCTATGCGCTTTATCTGAACGTCATGAAGCCTGGGAAAAAAATTGTTCCACATAATCACACCACCTGGGCCTGTATTGCTGCGGTAGAGGGCGTGGAAAGCAACTATCTATATGAACGCACCGACGATGGCAGCGTGCCGGGCCATGCAACCGTTGTGCAAACGGGCATGCAGGCCGTGGAGCCCGGTCATGGAATCGCCCTGATGCCCGATGATATTCATGCCGTGCGTATAGAAGACGACAATATCCGCCACCTGCATATGTATGGGCGAGCGCTGGAGACCCTGACCGAGCGCATGGCATTCGACACCACAAATAACACCTGCAAGATCATGGACGTGGGCGTCAAAACCCAGCGGAGCCCAGGCTGATGTCAGCTGTCTCCAGAGCAACCCAACTGGCCTCGCTGGGGCGTCCAGAATCTGGATGGGCCAATACGCCTATTGTCAAAGGCAGCACCTATCTTTTCGACAGCCTGGGCCAATGGCGCGCCGCTCGTGCTCAGCGCGACACCGATAGGGTACTGTCATACGGCGCCCGCGGCAACGAAACGGTTTATGCGCTGGAAGATGCAATCACCGCAATTGAGGGCGGGTATCGCAGCAAGCTTTTTCCAACAGGCCTGGCTGCTATTGCCACTACCCTGTTTGCATGCCTGAAATCGGGAGATCATTTGTTGATTTCAGACGGCGTTTATGAGCCAATGCGACTGCTGTGCGAGACGCAACTGGCCAAGTTTGGCGTCACATGCAGTGACTTTTCGCCGACTGATCCTTACTGGGACCGTCAGTTGCGGCCCGCGACAAAAATGGTCTATGTTGAATCGCCGGGTTCGCTGCTTTATGACATGCTCGATTTACCGGCGTTGTCACAGGTGTGTAAACAACGCGATATCCTGCTTTGTGCAGACAACACATGGGGTTCCGGCATTAACTACCAGCCGCTCAATTTAGGTTGTGATATTTCAGTCGTGGCAGCAACAAAGTACCTGGGCGGTCATTCAGATGTGATGATGGGTTCTGTCACAGCCAGCAAGGCCTGCTTTGCCCAAATAGAGCAGGCCAGCATCAATCTTGGACAGACCGTATCAGCCGAAGATGCCTTCCTGGTGCTGCGTGGGCTTCGCACGCTGGAGCTACGATTGCAACGTCATGCCAGCAGCGCCCTGCGCCTTGCCCAATGGCTGAGCACGCATCAAGCTGTACGCAGTGTGTTTCACCCCGCACTGCAAGGGGACGCAAATCATGAACTGTGGCAGCGAGATGCCACAGGCTCCAATGGGTTATTGACCATTGAATTTGATCCCGAACTAGCATCAGAAAAGATCGAACAGGCAATAGACGAGCTGCAACTTTTTGGCATCGGCTCATCCTGGGGAGGCTATGAAAGCCTGGTCCTTCCTGTCGACCCGGCTCGCACCAGGCTGCGCAACAGCAAACACCATGGCTACCTCCTGCGCCTGCACATCGGTCTGGAGGATCCCGCAGACCTCATGCGCGATCTTGACGTCATGTTCGATCGCATCACATAAGCTGGCGCGTGGTCCGTCGCACCTCCAATACTCATAAACCCTCTTCGAGCAAGGCACGAGAACTGACAATGAAATATATCAACGCCCACGCGCTGAAAAAACAAATCCATGACGCCGATGAAATCGCGGTCCTGGACATACGTGAGCATGGCCAATATGGCGAGAACCATCTTTTTTTTGCGGTATCTGTTCCCTATAGCACACTGGAACTGGAAATCGAAAGGTTGGTTCCCAGAAAAAATACCCGAATTGTGATGTATGGCAATAAGCATGACGACGAGGTTGTAAAACGCGCGCATCTTGCCGCAAGCGCGCTGGGCTATGCCGACATCAGCATCCTGCAAGACGGCGTACAGGGATGGCAAGCCGAAGGATACGCGACATTCTCCGGCGTAAACCTGCCAAGCAAGACATTTGGCGAACTGGCAGAACACGTTTATGACACGCCAAGAATATCTGCACTGCAATTGCAGGCGTTGCTCACGGACGATCGCAATAAAATCGTTGTGCTCGATGGCCGTCCCGTGCCCGAATACAAAAAAATGAATATCCCGGGATCGGTATGCTGTCCAAACGGAGAACTGGCCCTGCGTGCAGGTGCACTTGCACCGGACCCCGAAACCACAATTGTCATCAATTGCGCCGGCCGCACACGCAGCATCGTGGGCGCGCAGACCCTGATCAATTTAGGCATTCCCAACAAAGTATACGCACTGGAGAACGGCACGCAAGGCTGGTACCTGGCCGACCTTCCGCTGGAGCATCAGTCGGACAGAATATACCCTCGATCCATACAGGACAAAGACCTTCCGATATTGCAAAAGCGCTCAGCAGCGATTGCCACTCGCTACAACGTCCAAACGGTCGATGCTGCGCAGGTTGAACAATGGCTGATCCAAACGGATCGCACAACGTTCCTGTGCGACGTGAGAACCCCCGAAGAGTTTGCCCAAGGCAATCTTCCTGCCTGCGTCCAGCACACCCCGGGCGGCCAACTTGTCCAGGCGACCGACGAATATGTGGGCGTAAGAAAATCACGGCTGGTGCTATTGGATTTTGACGGCGTACGCGCACCGGTTATTGCAAGCTGGCTCAGGCAACTGGGCTGGGAAGTCTATCTCCTGAAGAATCCGGAGAATCTGCAGATTGCTGGTTCAGCTGCGATGCACCGTCCGGCCCTGTGCAACACAACCGTTCTAGCCGGCGATCAGATCACATCATTTATCAAGACCCATCCGCAGACAAAGATCATCGATACACGCCCCAGCATGCAGTTTCGAAAACTAAGGCTGCAGGATGCAACATGGGCACTTCGCCCGACAATGGCGGCGGTTGCTCCCAAGGATAAAGAGACAGCGATCCTGCTGATTGGCGAGCACCCTGAAAAGCTGCAAATCCTCGCGGACGATCTTGAGCGCGCAGGACACACCGAAATTTACTCTGCCTGCATGGACACTGAGCAAATCAGACACAGTGACCTTGCCGTGAGCACGGACGAGACCGTCCTGTCGGATGAACAATGTATTGATTTTTTATTCTTTGTTCACGACCGTCATCAGGGCAACAAGGAAGCAGCAAGAAAATATCTCGAATGGGAAACCAATCTCATATCGCAGATCGACGACCTGGAACGCCAGACGTTCTCATTTGACTAAAACACTACCGGAGCGAACGATGAAGAGACAACACCGCAGCACCCTGAACAACCCCACTTCCGGCAGCCAGCGCGCGTGGCTGCTGATTGCCTTGCTGGCCGCAACGTGGAGCACCGGCGCCTTTGCCAATCGCCTTGCCGATATCAAAAACCGCGGTACCTTGATTTGCGGAACGCAAAATGCCAGTTCACCCTACGGCTATCAGGATCCCAAGCAACGCAAGTATGTCGGGTACGACGTCGATATGTGCCAGGCGCTTGCCAAAGAGCTGGGCGTCAAACTGCAGCATAAGCCGTTGTCCACCGAGGCCCGTATCCCTGAAGTAAAAATGGGACGCGTAGACATTGTGGCCGGATCGGTAGCCTGGCTGCCCAAACGTGCCGAAGAAGTCGATTTCAGCTTGCAGTATCTACAGGGAAATATCAAGGTACTGGTCAAAAAAGAATCCGGCATCAAAACGCTGGCTGATCTGGCAGGAAAAAAAGTCTGCGCTTCATCGGGATCGAGCTCGGCAGCCATTGCGCACAAAGCCTTACCTGCGGCAGACATTCTCACTTATCAGAATATCTCTCAATGTTATCTGGGCTTGCAGAATGACAAAGTGCAGGCAATGAGCGCCGGAGAACTGGTATTGCTCCGGTTTGCAAATGACTCACAAAAACAGACACCCCTGCCGTTCTGCTAGATGAACCTACGGCCACAGAGCATATCGGCATTATCATGAATAAGGGAGAGCCCGAACTTAAAGCCGCAGTGGATAACGCCCTGACAGCCATGGAAAAATCTGGCGAGCTGGACACCATATTCAATAAATGGCTCGGCAATGACTCCATCTACAAGCTGACTCGCTCGTTTAAAGTGGTGCCCGTTGCCCAACTGGATACCAGCACCAAGCAATAGCATTAATCCAGTGATAGTCGCACGACCGGTGCGTGGCGGTGTCCACGCAGGCAATTCACCCACCAGGAGGACCCTGGGACGACCATTCCCAGGCTTACCATGAATTTTTCGCTTTCCTTGCTCTCCGATCCTGAAACCGTGCACTTATTGTTAACGGGCCTGTCAGTAACGTTGCGTCTTTTCGTCGGGGCGCTGGTCTGCGGCTTTTGTGTCGCCTTGCTGCTGACCGCAGCCAACCTGATCCCGTCGCGCATCGTGCGGGCCATCATCAGTCTGTACGTGGAATATCACAGGAATGTGCCTACTGTCGTGCAAATCATGGTTTGGTATTTCGGCATGCCCGAGGTTTTGCCCAAAGCACTGAAAATATGGATCAACCAGGGAAATTCCGAGTTTTCCTTTGCGCTGATTGCCTTGTCCCTGAATGTAAGCGCCTATTATTACGAAGACATCCGTTCCGGAATCAAAGCCATCGCAGGTACGCAACTTGAAGCAGCCAGGGCGGTTGGTTTGAGTTCGGTACAGGCGCTGCAGTGCGTCGTGCTTCCACAGGCGGTTCGTATCGCCGTACCACCCATCATAAACCGCTCCCTGATTTTGTTTAAGGACACAAGCCTGGCCATGGTCATAGGCGTGACTGAACTGACGTATCAAGTCAAGCGCATTGAGAACATTACCTTCCAGACTTTCCAGATCTTCCTGATCTCGACAGTCCTCTACCTGGCCATTTCCTTGCTGATTGCCCTGCTCGGCGCGCAGGTCGCCCGTCTCTACCCGGCAAATTTCAGAAGATAGGAGCACGTTTATATGTATGATTTTATCGATACCTACGGCATGATGTTTCTGGTGGGCTCCTGGCCGGGTGGCCCTATTGGTGGCTTTGCCGGAACGCTCATTCTGGCGGCGCTAAGTCTGGCTGCCGCATTTCCGATCGCGTTGCTGATCGGCACCGGCAGGACCTGCGAAATAAAGATCATTCGTGCCCTCTCCACGATATGGGTCTACGTGTTTCGTTCCATTCCACTTATCATGATCATTTTCTGGGCCTATTTTTTGCTACCCACCATCATGGAGACGGAAATTCCTCCGTTCTGGACTGCCGTATCGGCCATTGTCATTTATGAATCGGCGTTCCTGGCCGAAATCATCCGGGGCGGACTACAGGCGCTTCCTGCTGGCCAGGTAGAGGCGGCGCGAGCCATGGGGCTTGGTTATTTTCAGACCCTGTTTACCATCCAGATGCCGCAGGCCCTGACCAATATGATTCCATCTCTTTTGAATCAATTTGTCTCAACGATCAAGGCCACTTCTATCGTTTACATCATCGGCGTCAATGAAGCCGCTTTTTCGGCGCAACAAATAAACAGTATTGAATTGACCGGGACGCTGCGTACCTATCTTGTGCTGGCGCTGTTTTATTTTCTCATATGCGCTCTGCTTTCCAGACTGGCAAAAGTGCTGGAAGCCCATCTGAATGCCAAGCGCCTGGGTGCGGCCACCTGACCCATACTTACGGAGACAATCATGATCAAGTTTGAAAACGTCAACAAGTGGTACAAAAATTACCATGCCTTACGCGATATCAATGGGCAAATCAACGCCGGTGAAGTAGTGGTGGTTTGCGGACCATCCGGGTCCGGCAAATCGACCATGATCCGCACGATCAACAAGCTTGAAGACATTGCAAGCGGCTCGATCAGCATCGCGGGCCAATGCATCAACGACAAAAGCGTCAATATTAATCAGTTGCGCGCCAAGATCGGTTTTGTCTTTCAACATTTCAATCTTTTCCCGCATCTGTCGGTAAAGGACAACGTGGCCTTATCCCCGATCAAAGTCGCGGGCCAGTCAAGACAACAGGCCTACGAGATCGCCGAAGCATTGCTGGACAAAGTGGGTCTTTATGCCAAAAAAGATGAAATGCCGGCCAATCTTTCGGGCGGGCAACAACAGCGGGTGGCCATCGCCCGGGCACTTGCACAACAGCCACCGGTCATTTTGTTTGACGAACCGACCAGCGCACTCGATCCCGAAATGGTAGGCGAAGTATTGAACGTGATGAAAAAACTGGCTGCCGACGGCATGACAATGGTCTGCGTAACCCATGAGATGAATTTTGCCCGGGAGGTGGCCGATCGCGTCTGGTTTATGGACCAGGGGCAGCTTCTGGAGGACGCTACCTCAAGCGCCTTCTTCACCCAGGCCACCCACGAGCGCGCCCGCAAGTTCCTGGCGGATATTTTGCATTGAGCGATTTTTGAATCGTAATGTAGCCGCCGATAAAGTCCATTTTATTTCTTGCTGGAACGCAGATCGTCACCCCTGGCGATTCAAGGATTGATACGCCGTCAGCGCCGCTTCGCGAAAAGCCTGCACCAGCCTGATGCGCGCCGATCTGCGCGACCAGA